>CAVDHG010000079.1:8443-9523 GCA_963608725.1 Agathobacter rectalis
CGTCAGCGCGGAGGTATCCAACGCGGTGATGCCACTTCCCACCGTAAAGGAGTTGACGTTAAGGGTCGTGCCGGAGAGCTTAAGGGTGCCGGTGCCGGTAACCTTGAAAGCTGTGTAAGTGGTCTCGGGGACGCCGGTGAGGGTGGTATCCCCGGAGATCGTGAAGGTGATGTTGTTCCCTTCCTCCGGAGCCAAACTATCATCCCACGAGATCGCATCCCATGCCGTTTCGCCTTCAGTAAGTGTTGCCGAACGATTCGGCGAAGAAACGCGGGCGATCTCGCTGGCGACTTCTGCCTGGGAGAGCTTGGAGGTGTAGATGTAGAGCTGGTGCACCTTCATCCCACTCGCCGACCGCCCCAGGTAGAGGGTGGAGAAGTTTGCACTACTAAAATTAAGTCCTGCATAATCAGCTATCTGCACGCCGTCAAGCGTGTACGCCGTACCGACCTTCTTGTTGATCGCTAACGACACCCAGTGCGTCCCTGTCGGAGTCCACGATGTGGTAGCCCCCCAGCGCTCACCGCTACTATTAAGGCTTCCGGTCTCCCCTTGTTTCCACGTCTGACGCAAGGTCGACGTTCCGCTTGCCGTCTGCGTCGCCAATACTGTAATCAGATCCCCTTGTGCCACCTCGAAGAAAGAAAATTCGGTGGTACTCTCCGGGACTGCCTCGACCTGTGCCAGAACGGTGAAGGTGGTAGATGAAGACGCTGCGGAAATATCCACACTGACAGGCGTATCGCCAATAGTTACCGCGCCGGAATCGGCGTCGGTTGTGGCACCATCCGGGAGCGTAACAGTGTAGTCGCCACTCGTGGTGGTCTTAAACCCATTCCAGGAGGCGACCGGCTCGACGCCAAAGAGCGCGGAAGTAACAAACGCTAACGCGCTAAAGAGGAGACCTCGTTTCATCTTCATGTCCTTTCTCATCATGCGAGAAGCCGAAATGCAATGCCCTCACACCGCATCTCGATTCCTCAACCTAATCGTAATTTATCATATGTAGGGGGGGGGTGCAACACTTATTTGAAAATTTCTTCACTTTTCTTTCCCCCGTCCCTCCCCGCCACCCCCACC
>CAVDHG010000080.1:0-9398 GCA_963608725.1 Agathobacter rectalis
GGGAGAGGGGGAGTTGAGTTTAGCTTTTGAATTTGTTACAATTTGCGCGTATCGTATGGTGCGGTATAGATTCCCGGGGTTCCGGGAAATTGAGGAGAGAGACATGGAACTCAAAGGTAGTAAGACCGAGAAGAACTTGCTCGCCGCGTTCGCCGGTGAGTCGCAGGCGCGTAACAAGTATGACTACTTCGCTTCAAAGGCGAAGAAGGAAGGTTACGAGCAGATCGCCGCCATCTTCCAGGAAACGGCGTTAAACGAGAAAGAGCACGCCAAGATGTGGTTCAAGGCTCTCTCGGGCATCGGGTCGACGCCGGAGAACCTCCTCGCAGCAGCCGCCGGGGAGAACTACGAGTGGACGCAGATGTACAAGCAGATGGCAGAGGAAGCCAAGGAAGAAGGTTTCACGGAGATTGCGCGCCTTTTCGAGAAGGTCGCCGAGGTTGAGGCGCACCACGAGGAGCGTTACCGCAAGCTCGCCAAGAACATCGAGACGGGCGAAGTGTGGGTGCGCATCGGCAAGAAGCGGTGGCAATGCCGGAACTGCGGTGCGATCGTTGAGAGCGAGAAGGCTCCGGAGCGTTGCCCGGTTTGCGATCACCCCAAAGCCTACTTCCAGCTCGAAGGCGACAACTACTAAAAGAAAACCCTTCTCCTCGGCAAGAAGAGAAGGGACAAAAGGTTAAACGTCATCCCCCGTCGGCTCGCCGCCACGGGGGATGCGTTTTTTATTCCTCGCGGGTGATGGAAGCTCCAAGGGCGCGGAGGTTGTCCTCCACGGCTTCGTAACCCCGGTCGATCGACTCGGCGTTGTGAATGACCGTGGTGCCACGGGCGCAGAGAGCAGCAATAATCAACGCCATGCCGGCACGGATGTCCGGGCTTGAGACGGTTGAGCCTTGCAACTTCGTGGGACCAGTAACCACGGCGCGATGCGGGTCGCACTGGACAATCTTCGCGCCCATGCCGATCAAGTGGTCGACGAAGTAAAGACGGCTCTCGAACATCTTTTCGAAGAAGAGCTCGGTGCCACGGGTTTGCGTAGCCAGCACGATGAGGACGCTCTGCAAGTCAGAAGGCAGGGCGGGCCAGGGACCATCCTCAATCTTGGGGATGGCGTCGCCGAGGTCATACGCCGTGCGCAACGTTTGCCGTGCGGGAAGGCGGAGATCGCCGGTGGCGTCAAAGCTCCACTTCACGCCAAACTTCCGGAAGGCAGGTTCAAGCACCGCCATTTCGTCGCGCTCGATTCCCTTGAGCGTGAGTGCGCCCTTGGTTACGATGGAGGCTACGAGGTAACTCGCCGCTTCGATGATGTCGCCCTTGACGCGGAAGGTGCCGCCGTGCAAAGCGGGGACGCCGGTGATGGTGAGGCGGTTGGTGCCGATGCCTTGGATTTTCGCGCCCATCCCGCAGAGCATGTGGCAGAGATTCTGGACGTGCGGTTCGCAGGCAGTGTTGTAGAGGGTGGTCGTGCCCTTGGCGGTTACGGAGGCAAGGAGGAGATTCTCCGTTGCCATCACGGAGGCTTCGTCGAGCATGAAGTAGGTGCCGGTAAGACCCTTCGGGGCACGCATGGAGACCATCCCGGAGCCAGAGCGCGGTTTGCCACCGAGTGCACCGAGGGCACGCAAGCCGTTGACGTGGGTATCCAAGCGGCGTCTGCCAATGCCGTCGCCGCCGGGCGCAGAGCGCAAGGTTATGGCGCGTTTGCGGGCAAGCATGGGACCGACGAAGAGGAAGGAGGTGCGAATCTTGGAACAGATCGTCTCGGGGACAACCGGTGTGGCGCGGAGGCGACGGGCGTCGAGGGTTATGCGGTGGTTTTCGATGGAACCAGAGACGACGACGCCCAGCGTCTTCAAGCCCTCAATCATCACCCGCACGTCGGCGATGTTGGGGAGGTTCTCCAAGGTAACGGGTTCCGAGGAGGAGAGGAGGGAGGCTGCAAGCATGGGGAGCGCAGCGTTCTTGTTGCCGGGAACGAGGTGCGTGCCAGAGAGCGGACGCCCGCCTTGAATGATAAATCGCGACATGATAAAGATTCCTTTCCGGTTCGGCTTACTGTTGTAAACGCTTCTGAAGAGCTTGCAGGACGTGCCAATTTTCGCGCTTCTTCTCGTAGGCAAGCTGTTCGCCAAGGAGCAAAAGGCGCATGGGGTGGTGGAGCGTAACGGCAGGGATCTTCCCTTCAATCAGCTCCCAAACGCCAACCTTCCCGGTTGACGCCAAGGCGCGAGGGAAAAGCGTCCGCGCCGCAGTCTGCCCCAGGAGAATCACAACGCGGGGATTGACGGCGGTCAGCTCCCGGCGCAAGGTCTGCGAACACTCCGCGAGCGCGGTTTGCGGTGGCTTCCCCGAGGCGACGCCACACTTGAGCGCAGGGGTAACATAAAGGTCGGGCAAGTTGAGCCCGATAGCACGCAACATCTTGGAGAGAAGCTCGCCGGCTTCGCCTTCCAAGCGCGAACCTTGCGCGGTCGGTGTGTCGCCAAGCATACACACGCCATTGACGATTGCCACGGCGGGATTGTAGGCGTTCCCAATGCCAAAGAAACGCGCCTCGCAAGCACAGGGGCAGGCTTGGCAGGTGGCAGACTCCTGGCGGAGAAGCTCCAAGGAGGCGTTACGTTGCTCGGGAGTCTCGGGCTTCGCCTGGGTCTTCGAGCCGACAGTTGAGGGGGCGGGGACGGCTGGCATCGGTGCAGGGGCAGGCGCAGGAGTCTCCGCAAGGCTCGCGCAGAAATCCCGCCACGCGCTCGGCTCAACGGGGATACGCTTACTTCCATTCTCGCGCAGGTTCGTGAGGGCGACAATCGTGCCGTCGAGAGCCTCTAAGAGCGCGTTGGCTTTATCGTCAGATTCCGGCATAGCTGTGCATTCCGGGAAAGAGTTTCGAAAGGTTGATCCATGTAACGGTCAGAACAATGAAGAGCACGCCCAGACCGAGGAGCACGAGACGCAACCGGCGGTTCGCCGGAGCGTGCAGGAGCGCGACGTAGAGAAGCCAGGTGGCGAGAGACCACTGTTCCTTCGGGTCCCACTGCCAGTACGCGCCCCACGCTTCGTTACCCCAGATAGAGCCGAGCGCAAGAGCCGTCGTGAGAAGGCAGAAGCCCCAGGCGAGGTTGCGTCGCGCCGGGAGCGACTGTCCCCAACACTCCAAGACGAAGGAACGCGTCAGGAGCGCGTAGGCGAGCATATACCCAAGCACGTGGGGCACGAAGAAGGGGCTCTGTAACGCGGGGGGAAGTTGGCTCTCGGCGGAGGAGAGAACGAAGGCAAGCGGGAAGGCGATGAGTGCGCCGAGCGTGGCGTCCAGGCGCGTGGTGTCCAAGCGATCCCGCCAAGCCGAGAAGAGGGTCGCGAGGATAAGGATCGGGGGCAACCAGAGGAACGCTTCGAAGAGGTTGCGCATCGGCGGATGCCCCACCGCGCTCCACCGAAGCACAATGGCGCACACGCCAAGCGGAAGCACCGCCCGCCAGAGCCAACGTCCGAAACGCTTAGGCAGAAGTGCTCCGCCCAGTGCCACGAGGAACTGCGCAGTGAGCAAGCCACCAAGGAGGTCGGTCTTGATCATCATGGGCGCACCTCCGAGCGTATCGCGACGAGCAACGTCGCCAGCGCGAGCAACCCATAGCCCGCAAAGACGAAGGGCACGCCCGGATCCTTGCGCACCGAGAGGATGGTCTGCCAGACGGGGCGACCGTAGGGGTCGAAGGCTTGCGCGTAGGACATCTGGTAGTACGTGTACCCCTTACGGCGCAGGGGGTGATTGACCGAGACTTCGCGCACGCCCTCCGGGAAGTAGAGGCGCGTGCGATACTGCTTCGGCATTCCGTTGGGGTAGGTTTCGATTTCGAAACTTTCCAGGGCAACGCGGTCTCCGCCCACGATGCGTTGGCGGTACTCGGTGGGCGCGATGGGGGAATCGAGCAGGGCAAGCTCGCCCTCCTGCGCATACCCGGCAGTCAGTCCACCGCCTATAATCACCAACACCGCGCCGGCATGAAAGAGTGCGCTCACCCAGCGTCGCTTCCAAAGCGCGATGAGGCAGACAATGCTCACTGCCACAAGGAGGAGTAGAGCGATGCCGTTAGCCAGGGGCGTCCGCAGGAGCCAATGCGTCCCGGGGAAGGCAAGCGCAATCGACACCCCAGCCAAGCAAAGCAGGGAAAGCAGTGCACAAGTGCGTTCGCTAAAGCGCCATATCGGAAGATGGAGGAGCATACTAGGATTGTAACAAAAGCTCCCGCGCCCCATGCCGGGTCGTCGCGCAGGAAGGCTCGGCGGGTGGCAACGTGTCCGGGAGGTGCTTTTGGTAAACTGAGCGCAATTGACTTTAGGTTATAGAAAGGCGAGACCTCCCATGGAAAACATCGTAGCCACCGTTAATGGCGACCCCATCCCGCAAGCTGCCGTAGACTTCGAGTTGCAACGGCTCATCCACTTTTACCAACAGCAAGGTCTGCCGGAGCACCAAATCCGCGAGCAACTCGACGCTCTGCGGGCACGGGCGTTGGAGCAGGCGATTGGGACGAAGCTCCTCATTGACGAGGCGAAGAAGTTGCAAATACCCGTCTCCGGCGATGAGCTGGACGCGCAGTTCGAGACCTACGTGGGGCAATTCGGCGGAGATCGCGCCAAGCTGGAGAAGGCGATCGCCGCGCAAGGGATGACCGTGGAGGCGTTCAAGCAGGAGCTTCGCCAGGGCGCGATGATCAACAAGCTTATCGACCAGGTTTGCTCCGCCGTGCCTCAGCCCACGGAAGAGGAGATCCAAGCGCATTACGCAGCGCATAAGGAGGAGTACCAAACGCAAGATCGCGTCCTCGCCCAGCACATTCTCATCAAGCCCGAGACGGGCGACGAAAAGGGCAAGGCTGAAGCCAAGGCGAAACTCTCCGCCATCCGCGAGCGCATCGTAAAGGGAGAGTCGACCTTTGAAGCCGAGGCGAAGGAGCACTCCGATTGCCCGAGCGGGAAGTCCAACGGCGGATCGCTGGGGTGGTTCGGGCGCGGGATGATGGTCAAGCCCTTTGAGGACGTGGCTTTCGCGCTCGCGCTCAACACCGTCTCCGACATCCTTGAGACGCCCTTCGGCTACCACATCATTATCAAGACCGGCGAGGAGAAGGGACACCAGCCCACGCTCGACGAGATTCGCGACCGCGTGCAGGAGTTCCTCTTCCACACCAAGCGCGGGCAGGCGGTTGCCGACCACGTCTCAGAACTCCGTGCGAAGGCGGACGTCAAAATCGGCTAAGGCACTCCCTTGCGTCTGCGATTCACCTTTCTCGTTTCGACCTTCCTACTCTGCGCCACCTCCCTCGGACGCTCTTTCGCTATGGATTTTTCAACGGATATTGCTCAGGAGCTTAACCTCTCACCCCGGCAAGTCTCCGCCGTGGCGCGACTCTTCGAGGAGGGCGCAACGGTTCCCTTCATCGCCCGCTACCGCAAGGAGATGCACGGGAACCTGAACGAGGTGCAGATCGGTGCCATCCAAGAACGCCTGACCTTCCACCGCGAATTGGAGGCGCGTCGCGAGACGGTGCTTGCCTCCGTCATCCAACAGGGAAAGCTAACGGACGACCTCAAGTCGCGCATTCTCGCGTGCAAGACGCGTGCCGAGCTCGAGGACGTCTACTTGCCCTACCGCCCCAAACGCCGGACGCGAGCCATGGTCGCCCGCGAACGAGGCTTGGAGCCTTTGGCGCAGTTCCTGCTCGCGCAGGGCAATGAAGACCCCGAAGCCGTCGCCACCCCCTTCGTCAATCCGGGGAAGGAGGTGCCGGACGTCGCGACCGCGCTGAAAGGGGCTCGCGATATTGCCGCCGAAGCCATCGCCGAGGATGCCGAGGTGCGTGGCTTTGCCCGCGCCTACCTCTCTGAGCATGGCACCATCCACTCCGAAGTCGTCGATCCCCCGCCCCCGAACCCCACGAAGTTCGAGCAGTACTACGACTTCAAGGAGCCGATAGCCTCCATCCCCTCGCACCGCTTCCTTGCTATCAAGCGTGGCGAGAGCGAGGGCGTGCTCCGCACAACGCTCTCGGTTTCCAGCGAGCCGACCATAGAGAAAGCCCTCGAACGCTTCAACCTCCGCGCAGGAAGCCCGTGGGCAGAGCAACTCCGCCTCGCCGCGCAAGACGCCTATAAACGCCTCATCGCTCCGAGCGTGGAGCTGGACGTCGCCGTCGCGCTCAAGCAACGCGCCGACCTCGCCGCCGTGGAGGTCTTCGCCGAGAACCTGCGCCATCTTCTGCTTCAAGCTCCCTTGGGTGAGCGGGCGGTGCTGGGGATCGATCCGGGCTTGCGCACGGGGTGCAAGTGCGTGGCACTCGACGCCACCGGTAAGTTCCTCCAGAATCTCACTATCTACCCCTCGCAAGGCGCGCAGGGCGAAGCGGAAGCTGCGGTTTCTCTGCTCAAGCTCGTCGCGCAGTTCCACCCCGTTGCCATCGCTGTAGGAAACGGCACGGCAGGCAGAGAGACCGAGCGATTCGTGCGCCAAGTCCTGAAGCGGACGGGTAATGACGCGGTGATGGTCGTCCCCGTGAGCGAGGCGGGAGCCTCGGTCTATTCGGCAAGCGAAGTCGCTCGCGAGGAGTTCCCGGAGCTGGATCTCACCGTGCGCGGAGCGATCTCAATTGGTCGGCGGTTGCAAGACCCGCTCGCCGAGCTGGTCAAGATCGATCCCAAAGCCATCGGCGTGGGGCAATATCAGCACGACGTCAACCAAACGCTCCTCGCCACCAAGCTCGACGAAGTCGTGGTCAGCTGTGTGAACCGCGTGGGCGTGGAGCTGAACACCGCCAGTGCTCCCTTGCTCACACGCGTTTCGGGCATCGGCGCGTCGCTCGCCAAGCGCATCGTGGAATACCGCAATGCCCACGGCGCGTTCTCCTCCCGCGGTGAATTGCTCCAAGTGCCCGGACTCGGAGCCAAGACCTTCGAGCAGTGCGCCGGCTTCTTGCGGATTCGCGAAAGCGCTAACCCCCTCGATCGCTCCGCCGTGCACCCCGAGCGTTACGACCTCGTGCGCCGGATGGCAGAGGATGCCGGTCTCTCCTTGGAAAGCCTCGTCGGCAACGCCGAAGCCGTCTCCCGCATCCAACTCGCCCGGTACGTTTCGGACGACGTCGGCTTGCCCACCTTGAAGGACATTGCCGAGGAACTGCGCAAGCCCGGTCGCGACCCGCGTGCCACCTTCGAGCCACCCGCCTTCCGGGAAGACGTTTGCACGATTGAAGATGTCCGCCCCGGCATGGTTCTAGAGGGCGTGGTAACCAACGTAACCGCCTTCGGGGCGTTCGTCGATATTGGCGTCCATCAAGATGGACTCGTGCACGTCTCCGAGCTGTCCGAACGCTTCGTGCGCGACCCGGCGGAGGTGGTGAAGACCGGGGACAAACTCAAGGTGCGCGTGCTGGATGTGGACGTGGCGCGCAAGCGCATTTCCCTCTCGGCGCGACCGGAGCGCAAAGGTAACGCGAAAGCCCCGGCGCGTGGTGGCGCACCGCGTCCTCGCCCCAATTCCGGCGACCGCGCCCCCTACCCTCGTCGCCCAACCTCCTCCGGCGGTTTTTCGAACAATCCCTTCGCAGGGCTTTAATGGACGCCCCAGAAGCTCCCATCCTAATTCTCGCTCCCTTGCGTGGCGTTACGGGGTTACGCTTCCGTCAAGCCTTCTGTGCGCACATGGCGGGACTCGACTACGCCGTTGCTCCCTTCATCGCCACCGTTCCGGGCAACCGCATTAAGCCCGAACTCCTTCGCGGGATTGAGCCAACCGTCCAACCGCCCGCGCTTCCCCTCATCCCGCAGGTCATCGGCAAGGATCCCGAGCAACTGCGCATCATGCTCTCTGCCATTAAAGAGCTGGGTTATACCGACGTCGACCTCAACGCTGGGTGCCCCTGGCCCTTCGTGGTGAAGAAGGGGCGGGGCGCGGGGTTGCTCCGCGATGAAACGCGCCTCTGCGCCCTCCTGGAGGTGGGCTGTGAAGTCCTGGGCGCGGGACACTTCTCCCTGAAGGTGCGCCTCGGCATTGAGGAGAATACGCTCCTTAAAAAACGCCTCCCCACCATCCTGAACTTCCCCTTACGCGAACTCTGCGTCCACCCGCGGACGGCAAAACAAATGTATACCGGCTCGGTGAATCTGGACGCCTTCGCCGAGGTGGCGGAGCGTTGCACCCTCCCGCTGGTCTATAATGGCGACATCCGCTCGCTCAGCGATTTCCGCCGTCTGCAAACGCGCTTCCCCGCGATTCGCCGTTGGATGCTGGGGCGCGGGATTGTTGCCAACCCCTTCCTTGCCGAAAGTATCCGCGCCGGCAAAGATACCCGCGACCTCGACCGCTTTCACGCCTGGCACGCCGATCTCTTCCAACGCTTCGCCGAGAACACGCCCGGCGACCACGCCCTTTTGGGGCACATGAAGGAGCTGTGGGCGTACCTCGCGCCAACCTTCGTTAACGGCGAGAGCTTGTGGGATGCGCTCAAGGTTTCGCGCACGCGTGCCGAGTTTGAACGCATCCTTGCGCTTTCGCGTTTGGCGTGGAAGAGCGCAGAGGAGGAGTAACCGCATGGAAGAAACCGCCGAACGCCTTCAGAATCTCCTTGCCAAGCGCGGTGTCGCCTCCCGTCGGGGTGCGGCGGAGTTGATCGAAGCCGGGCGCGTAATGGTCGAAGGCGAAGTGGTTACCGAGCCGGGTCGACGCGTCGCCCCCAGCTCTGCGATTACGCTTGATGGTCGCCCGATTGCCGTTGCGCCCGAACCTCTGCACACCTTCCTTTATAATAAGCCCGTGGGCGAAGTCTGCTCCGCGGACGGGCAAGGCGCACGCACGGTCTTAGAATCCTTTTCGCGCTTCCCCTTTCGACTCGTCCCGGTGGGTCGGCTCGACAAGGAGAGCGAAGGACTGATTCTTATTTCCAACGATGGCGCGCTCATTCAAGCCTTGACGCATCCGCGCTTCGGGCACCGGAAGACCTACGAAGTGGACGTCTCAACGCCCCCCACCGAGGAGCAGTTGACCCGTCTGCGCTCGCCCATGATGCTTGAGGGGTACCGGATTCGCCCGGTGCGCGTGGAACGCCTCGCCCCCAAACGCCTCCGGTTTACGCTCTCGGAAGGACGCCACCGCCAGATTCGCCTAATGTGCGCACAGGTGGAGTTGAGGGTGGTGCGGTTGCGACGCGTTGCCATTGGGAGCTTCTCCTTGGGCAGTCTCCCCCCTGGTCGCTACCGCGAACTTACCCCTGCCGAGTGCGCCAAACTCCGTTCGCCCCTCTCGCACCCTCAAAAATAACCCCTCCCCCTGCCCTTTCGGCATAACCCCTTCTCTTTCCTGACAATCCAGAAAGTTATGAACACGCCTTGTCGATAAC
>CAVDHG010000081.1:0-9369 GCA_963608725.1 Agathobacter rectalis
GGGGAGAGGAGGTGGTCAAAAAGATGGGAAAAGGGGTCAAAAAAATGCAAGGAGCCTGTCTAAAAATATAAAAGTGGTGGTTTTTGAGTTGGAGTTTGTAGGTTGCGGTTAGTGGGAATGGGGGTGCGATGGCGTGGGGTTGGTGGGGATTGTGTGTGTCTGGCAGGAGGAGAAGAAAAAGAGGGGGTGAACCGAGTTTGGGGGGTGTCTGCGTCAAGATTGGGGGAGACAAGGGGCGGAGGAGTGTGGGGGTGGGTGGTTTTTGGCATAATAGAGAGGACACACCAGAGGAGAGCGTCGCCCCATGGCAGAAAGTATTCATTCGTTGCGCGATGAAGTGCGCGTTACCGGTTGTAACACACAAGACCTTGTGCGCGTGGCAGAACAGTTTGCAGAGTTGGAACTCGAGATTGCGCGTCAGACGGAGATTACCGCAGCAAAGATCGCAGCCGAGAAGGCAGATTGGAATAAAGTCGGCGTTGCCCTCGGGAAGACCTATCAATTCCTCGTTGACGAAGCGTACACCAACGCAGCAGAAGCCCTCCGCGAAATCGAAAAACTGCTCAACAAGCGCGGGATACTCGTCCCGCTTCCAGTAGTCAAGCAGGAAGGAGCAGGACATGTCGAATGACACCAAGACCGCGCTCCTATGCGCCTACACCCTCGCCTGTGCGCGTCATTACAGCGACGCCGAGTCGCTCATCCTCTCAGACGCCGAGCTTTCCAAGACGACCGAAGCCATCGACCTCCTTGCACGCATTCGCGCCGAGCAAGGAGACCTCTCGGAGGCGCGTCGACTCTGGCAGGAGATCCAAGCCGTCCACCCCGAACACGAGCCCTCGCGTCTGGCACTCAAGAATCTGGGCAAGCCCCGGAAGCGGACATCGTGTAAGGCGTGCCTCGCTTTAGGCGTGCCGGCGTTGCTCATTGTCGGATTCCTCTTAGGGGCGTTGCTCCTGCCGGGAAGGGTGCGCGAAAAGACGGTGCTCTGGCAGAAACTGCCGACGGCGTTGGAGCTGAACGCGCTTCAGGAGGGGCATCGGGGGAAGGTGGGCAGAGTGCTCGTTGCCTCCGACTTCTTCTCGAAGCCGGAGAATTTAAGGCAACGCGCCGTGCTCGCGCAGTTCCTCTGTTCCGCGCTGGGCATTGAACCGAGCGACCTTTTCATCGGCGCGGGTGCGCCCGGTCAGAAGCCCGAAGCCATCGTGCTCAAGCTCTTCCCTCGCTAGTCGCCCAGTTGCAAGGTTAAGCCATGACGATTCGCGATTTTCTAGCTCTGCGCAAAGCCCGCAAGACCTTTAAGGATCTGCTCAATACCTTCCGGCTCTACTCCGACATCATGCCGGAGGCAGAACGGGAGGCGTTGGAGGAGCGGTTCACGGATATTAAGCAGGCAATACGCGTCCGGGAAGTGGAAGATTTGCCTTCGCTCCTGGAGACAACGAGCGAGGAGTTGGAGCAGGCTCTGCCGAAGCAACGCTTCCCCCGGCTTTCGGAGTGCTTCGACGTGGTGGTCTCCGCGCTGGCGGTGGCGTTCTGCTTCCGGGCGTATTTCTACGAGCCCTTTCAGATCCCTACCGGCTCCATGCAGCCAACGCTCTACGGGATTCACACGGAGGACGCAGCGGAGCCGACGGCATGGGACAAGCAACCTCTGCGGTTCTTCAAGTGGTGCGTAACGGGGACGACCTTCGAAGAGGTGCGCATTCGCGAGCCGGGATTGGTTACCGAATGCGAACCGAGCGCACGCCCCGGCTACCAAGTGCTCGTCGTGAACGGGCGAGACCGCTATCAGGTGCCGGAAGAAGTCTTCCCCAGCGTGCTGGAAACGCTCTACGCGAACGACGGGAAGGTGCGCCGAAATCAGAGACTGTGGTCGGGCTACGTGCGTAGTGGCGACTTCCTCTTCGTGAATCGGTGGATATGGAACTTCCGTCATCCGCGTTTGGGCGAGACGATGGTCTTCTCCACGCGAGGACTTAAAGGGCTGCCCCCGAACCAACACTACATTAAGCGACTCTGCGGGCGACCGGGCGACACGGTGGAGATTAAAGAGGGCGACTCGCATTTGTGGGTTAACGGCAAGGTGGCGTTGAAGCCTCCGCGCCTGGCGCAGATTGCCGAGCACGACCGCCCGTGGAATGGTGCGCCGCAGTACCTCGGCTATCAGCCCGGCATCGCCTACCCCACCTACCCCAACCCGCAGAAGCTCTTCAAGCTGGGCGCAGGGGAGTATCTGGCTCTCGGGGACAACTCCGGGAACAGCTTGGACAGCCGTTATTGGGGAACCGTGAAGGCGGAGAACCTCCTCGGTCCGGCGTCGTTTGTCCATTGGCCATTCACCTCACCGCGGTGGGGGCGGATACAGTAAGATCGCACGCAAGGAGGTGGCGAAGATGAAGGGTGAAACGCAAACGGGAATGACGCTCTCGGAGAGCTGCGATGTGCTGGTGGTCGGTGCCGGGCTGTGGGGATGCGTGGTGGCGCGGGAGCTCGCAGAGGCGGGGAACCGCGTGCTCGTCCTCGAAGCGCGGAGTTTGCCCGGAGGCAATGCGCGCAGTCAGATCGACGAGCAGACGGGGATCGAATGCCACTGCTACGGCGCACACATCTTCCACACGTCGGACGAAAAGGTCTGGAAGTACATTAACCGCTTCGCGTCGTTCACGGACTATCGGCACCGCGTCCTTACCCAGCACGCCGGGAAGGTCTACTTCATGCCGTTGGGGTTAGCCCTCATCAACGCCTTTTACGGGAAGAACCTGCGTCCGGACGAGGTGCCCGGATTCATTGCCGGGGAGGTTGCGAAGGCGGGGCTGACGGGCGAGCCGCGGAACCTGGAGGAGCAGGCGATCTCGCTCATTGGGCGCCCGCTCTACGAAGCCTTTATCAAGGGCTACACGCAGAAGCAGTGGAATGCCGACCCGAAGACGTTGCCCGCCTTCATCATCCGGCGGTTACCCGTCCGGACGAACTATGACATCGGGTACTTCAACGACACGTGGCAAGGCGTCCCGAGGGCGGGGTACTTCGCGCTCTTCGCCGAGCTGCTCAATCACCCCGCCATTAGCGTGCGTTACAACACCGACTACCTCGCCCTGCGCGACACGCTCCCGAAGGATCTGCCCACCTTCTACAGCGGGGCGTTGGATGCCTACTTCAATTATGCGCACGGGGCGTTGCCTTGGCGCGGGCTGCGCTTCGAGTGGGAAGTTAAAGGCGTGCGGGACTGGCAGGGGACGGCGGTGATGAATTACGCCGACCTCGACGTGCCCTACACGCGCATTCACGAGTTCAAGCACTTCCACCCCGAGCGGCAGGAGGTCTACGCCAGCGACCGCACGCTCCTCTGCCGGGAGTACCCGGCGGATTGGCACGTGGGGGACATTCCGTACTACCCCGTTAATACCGACGCCTCCGCCTCGCTCCTCGCGCAGTATCAGGCAGACGCCAAGCAGGTGCCCAACGTCATCTTCGGCGGACGCCTCGGTGAGTATCGCTACTATGACATGGACAAGGTGATCGCCCGCGCCTTGGAGCAAGTCCATGGCTATCTCAACCGGGCGTAGTGCAGAGAAGCTTGAGTTGCGCGTTATGGATAGTCCCCTCTTCGATGCCTTTGACCGCGAGCACCTGTGGCACCCGTATACCTCGCTGAATGCACCGCTCCCGGCGTACAAGGTGGCGCGGGCGCAAGGGTGCGAACTGGAGCTGGCGGACGGGACGCGCCTGGTGGAGGGAATGAGCTCGTGGTGGTGCGCCATCCATGGCTACTCGCACCCGGTGCTGGTTCAGGCAGCCGAAGCGCAAGTGCGCAAGATGAGCCACGTGATGTTCGGGGGGCTGACGCACGAGCCGGCGATCGAGTTGGGCAAAGAACTGCTCAAGATTACCCCGCCCACCCTCACGAAGATTTTCTACGCCGACAGTGGCTCCGTTGCCGTAGAGGTTGCGCTGAAGATGGCAATCCAGTTCAACCCGCGCAAGACCGACTTCCTCACCATTCGCTCGGGCTATCACGGCGACACGTGGAACGCCATGAGCGTCTGCGACCCCGTAACGGGTATGCACGGGCTCTTCGGTTCGGCACTGCCCGCTCGCTTCTTCGCCCCGGCTCCGCAGTGCGCTTTCGGCGCGGAGTGGTGCGACGCGGACTTCGCGCCAATGGCAGAAGCGATCGCTCAGCATCGCGACACGCTTGCGGCAGTGATTCTTGAGCCGATCGTGCAGGGCGCGGGCGGTATGCGCTTCTATCACCCGAACTATCTCAAGGCGTTGCGCCGGGCGTGCGACGAAGCCGGCGTACTCCTCATCTTCGACGAAATCGCCACCGGGTTCGGGCGCACGGGCAAACTCTTCGCGTGGGAGCACGCCGGAGTCGAGCCGGACATCATGTGCATCGGCAAGGCTCTGACGGGCGGAATGATGACCTTCTCAGCCGTCCTCGCGACCGACAAGGTGGCGCACCAAGTCTGCGCCGGGGAGGCGAAGTGCTTCATGCACGGCCCCACCTTCATGGGCAACCCGCTAGCGTGCGCGGTGGCTCTCGCTTCCACGCGCCTGCTTCTGAGTCAACCGTGGGAAGCGAAGGTGGCGCAGATTGAGCGTCAGCTCCGGGAAGAGCTTGCCCCGGCGAAGGACTTGAAGAGCGTGGCAGACGTCCGCGTGCTCGGCGCGATCGGTGTGATTGAGTTGAAGCAGCCCCTCGACATGGGCAAGGCGCAGAGCTTCCTCGTCGCGCACGGGGTGTGGTTGCGCCCCTTTGGTCGCCTGCTCTACACCATGCCGCCTTACGTCATCGCGCCCGAGCAACTCTCGAAGGTAACCGCCGTGATGCTCGAGCTGGCGCGTCGCGCCGAAGAGTTGGAATAGGAGAAGGCGGTGGAGAGGCTCCCGAAGCTCGCGCTCTTCGATATTGATGGGACGCTGTTCGATTCCGAGCGGTTGTGGGCGGAGGCGTTGTCGCTCGTCTTTGAGGAGCTGGGGAACCGCCAGTCCGCCACCACGCTCACCCACATCACCTACGGCTTGGCGTGGCACGACGCCTACCGCGCCCTCTGCAAGCACTTCCCCGAGACGGCGGGCTCGCTCTCCGTCCACGAACTTGGAGCTCGGCTCTGCGTGGCGTTCGACCGGCTCTTCACCTTGAACCCGCCCATCATCTCCGGTTCGGCAGACCTCCTGCGTGCGCTCCACGGCGCGGGCGTCGAGTGCGGGTACGTCTCGGGAAGCCCGCGAGCCACCATCGAGCTGAATTTGCGACGCTGTGGGCTGGACGCCTACCTTGACCTCTCGCGCTCCGTCCCCTCCGACGATATGACTCGCGGTAAGCCCTTCCCGGATGGCTACCTCCTCGCACTTGAGCGTTTCGGCGCGACGAGTGAGGACGCCGTTGCCTTCGAGGATTCCCGCGTGGGTAGCACGGCAGCCCTCGTGGCAGGCATCGCCAAGACCTACGTCTGCCCGCCTCCCTCCGCGCCGGAGCAACGTTACCCCGCCGGCGTCCTGCGCGTGCAATCGTGGGCGGACGTCTTCCCCGAGCTGCCCCGCCCGCCACGCCGGGCGTAGGTGCCGGCGAGCGATGTGGTATACTGGAACGAATATGGAACGAAAGACGCGAAAAAAGGAGAGCTGGATCTTCGGACGGCGTCCGGTGCTTGAGACGTTGCGTGCCGCTCGGCGCGAGATCCAGGAAGTCATCCTCCCCTCCGGCGGAGCGACGGAGGAGACCGAGGAGATGATGGCTCTGGCGCGTTCCCGGCGAATCCCCGTGCGGGTGGCTCAGCGCGGGGAGTGCGATCGCCTGCTGGGGCAAGTCAACCACCAATGCTGTGCGTTGCGAGCGGGCGGTTACCCCTACGTCTGCCTTGAGGAGATTCTCTCTGCCGTTGACGAGGACCCCGAAGCCCTGGTGCTCATCCTCGACCACTTGGAAGACCCGCAGAACCTCGGCTCCCTCCTGCGCACGGCGGAAGCGTGCGGGGTAGTGGGCGTGATCCTGCCCGAGGATCGCGGAGCTTTGGTAACGCCCGCCGTTGTCCGCGCTTCGGTAGGCGCGAGCGAACACCTCCGGATTGCGCACGTGGTGAATCTCGCGCAAGCGATGAAGAGCCTGCAGGAGCACAACGTCTGGCTCACGGGGCTGGACATGACCCCCGAAGCCAAGCCCTACACCGCCATCGACTTCCACGGCAAGTGCGGCATCGTGGTGGGCAACGAAGGCTCCGGGCTGGGCAGCCTGATCGGCAAAACCTGCGACTTCATCGGCTACATCCCCATGCAGGGGAGCGTCGCTTCGCTGAATGCCGGCGTGGCAGGTGCCATCGCCCTCTACGAAGCCGTCCGCCAGAAACGCGCCGGCAAGCGCACGTCCTCGCGAGGCACCCTATGAAGTTGCGTCAGCTCCACTTGCTTGTTGTCAACGGCATCACCTTTATCCGCGTGCCGTTTATCTTAGCGTTCCTCGTGCTTGCGCTCATCCACGGCTGGGGCGTCCAGCGTCACCTCCTCAAGGAAGCCCCCGCTCCCTCCTCTGCCTGGGCGTGGCTTGCGCTCGTCTGCCTCAGCCTCTCCGCGTTGACCGACCTCTTCGACGGCGCACTCGCCCGTCGCTGGAAGGTCGTAACCAAGTTTGGCGCGATGTGCGACCCGCTCATGGACAAGGTCTTCTACCTCATTGTCTTCCCCACCTTGCTCTGGCTCCTGCCCATAGGCAAGCCCATCGAGCGTTGGCACGCGCTCTTCATGGTCGTCCTCACCATCCTCTACCTTTTGCGCGACCAGTGGGTAACCTTCCTGCGTTCCGTCGGTGCCCTCTATGATGCCGACTGCGCCGCCACCTTCCTCGGCAAGTTCCGCACCGCGATGACCTTTCCCCTTTGCGGCTTTATCTACTTCTACATCATGTTCTACGACTACCCTCCCGAGACGATGACCTTCTTCCGCTGGGCAGTCTACGCCGGGGAAGCCGTCGCCATCTTCCTCAACTTCTGGTCGCTCTACATCTATACGCGCAACTATCTGCCGTTCATCCGCAGGAGCATCTCGGCGAAGTGATTCCGCCTCCGCCCGCTCTGCCAAAACGAAAGGTTCTCTCCCCATGAAGTCCTACAAGATTGCTGTTGTCCCCGGCGACGGAACCGGTCCCGAAGTTATCGCCGAAGGCATGAAGGTGCTCCGCGCTGCCGAAGCCAAGTTCGGCTTCAAGCTGGACGCGACGACCTACGACGTCGGAGCCGGGCGTTACCTCGCCACCGGCGAAATCCTCCCCGACTCCGTCCTGGACGAGTTCCGCGCTCACGACGCCATGTTCCTCGGAGCCATTGGCGACCCCCGCGTAACCCCCGGCATTCTCGAAAAGGGCATCCTCCTGCGTATGCGCTTCGAGCTTGACCAGTACATCAACCTCCGCCCCATCCGCCTCTACCCCGGCGTCGAAACGCCCCTCAAGAACAAGACCCCCCGCGACATCGATTACTGCGTGGTGCGCGAGAACTCCGGCGGACTCTACACCGGCATGGGCGGCATCTCCCGCGCCAACTCCACCGACGCCGTTGCCACCCAGGTGATGACCTACACCTACGAGCAAGTGGAGCGTTGCTGCCGCTTCGCCTTCGAGTACGCCCGCAAGTTCGGCAAGAAGGCGCGGGGCGTGGGCGAGAAGAACACCCTCGCCATGGTCGGCAAGTCCAACGTCCTGACTTACATGTACCAACTCTGGAACCGCGTCTTCGCCGAAGTCGGAGCCGATTACCCCGACGTCGAGCGGCAGTACTTCCATGTCGACGCCACCACCCTCTACATGGTCTCATCCCCCGAGATGTTCGACGTCATTGTCACCGAGAACATGTTCGGCGACATCATTACCGACCTCGCTGCCATCACCCAGGGCGGGCTGGGCGTCAGCTCCGGCGGCAACATTAACCCGCACGGCGTCTCCATGTTCGAGCCCATCGGTGGCACCGCCCCCATGTGGACCGGCAAGCACGCCATCAACCCCATCGCCGCCATCGGCGCCGGTGCCATGATGCTCGAGCACCTGGGCGAAACGCAGGCAGCCAACGCCATCACCCGCGCCATCGCCTCCGTCACCCCCACCATGAAGAGCCAGCTCGCCAACGAGATGGGCTTCACCACCGAGCAGATCGGCGACAAGATCGCCTCCGCCCTCTAGTCTCCCCCCGTCCCCCACCCCCGGAGCAACCCATGGATTGGCAACAACACCTCGACATCGCGGCAACCCGCAAACGCATCGACTCCGCCCTCGATGACGCCCTCCGCCTTTCGCGTGCCAACGCCCTTCCCCTCCCCGGACTGGACACCTTTTACGACGCCTTGCGCCACGCCCTCAAGGGTGGCGGTAAACGCGTCCGCCCCACCCTCACCCTCCTCTGCGCCCAAGCCTGCCACGCCTCCCCCGAACAGGAAGCCGACGCCCTTCGCGCCGCCACCGCCATCGAGTTACTCCACAACTACACCCTCGTCCATGACGACCTCCCCGCGATGGATAACGACACCACCCGGCGCGGTCGCCCCAGCGTCTGGGCGCAGTTCGGCGAAGGCTCTGCCATCCTTGCCGGAGACTTCCTCCAAGCCCTCGCCTTTGCGCAGATCGCCTCCTGCCGTCAGGCGCACCGGATGCTCCCCATCCTCGCCTCCGCTGCCACGCACGTTATCCACGGGCAAGTGGGCGACATCGATGCTGCCCACACCCCCGCCTCGCAGTGGACCCGCGCACTCCTCAACAGCGTTTACTTCTGCAAGACTGCCAGCCTCATCCGTGCTGCGTGCGGTCTCGGAGCCGTCGCAGCCGATGCCTCGGATGAGCTTTGCGAGACCTTCATGCGCTTCGGCACCGCCCTCGGTATCGCCTTCCAGTATCAGGACGACATCCTGGATGCCAAGCAATCCCCCGATGACAATGAGTTGAACGCTCTTAACGTCTTTGAGTGGGACCTCGACGCCGTGCGCCAGGAAGCGGAGCGGTATACGCGTAACGCCCTCGACGCCCTGAACGCCGTCCCCGGCGATACCGCGCTCCTCTCCGCCTTCGCCACCTCCCTCCTCTCCCGCGCCTACTAGGGCGCAACAAGAAAAGGGGCGCGCCAACCGGCGCGCCCTTCTTTCTTGTTGCAACGTCGAACCGCTTAAGCCACCTTCCGGCGCAACGCCAGCCCAGCAACTCCCAGCGCAAGTAGCCCCATCACCCCCGGCTCCGCAACCGAGTTTGGGGTGTCTCCGCACCGCGTTCGGGTCAATCTCGGTGCGGGAACAAGGTAATCCCGGTTCATCCCATTTTTTCTTTTCTTCCTTCCAGACACACACAATCCCCACCCACCGAAACCCCCAGCCTACCCTCTCCCCCTAACC
>CAVDHG010000082.1:0-9066 GCA_963608725.1 Agathobacter rectalis
GAATCGCCCGACGAAAACTCAAGCACTTATGCAAAACCGCCCCGGTCTCTCCCGGGAAACGCCCCGCAACCGAGTTCGGGGAGTCTCCGCACCGCGTTCGGGTCAAACGCGAACCGAGAACGACCCGATCGCGGTTCGGGCACCCCACTTTTTACCCCCTTTTACAAAAATGTAAAAGCCCTCCTTTTCCACCCCCTTGAACCGAGTTTGGGGGGAGGTCGGTTCGCGTTTGGGGTAAACGCGGTGCGGAGAGAGGGGAAACGCGGTTGCGGAGGGGGTACAAAAAGTGCCGGGGGCTTGGAGCCACCCGGCAGATTTTATTCGCTCTTGGAGGTTACTACTAGAAGAACCTAGACTCTCTCAGCACTCACTCTAAAGGTTTTTTGACTTTCCCTAGAGTTTGCAACTAGAAAGCGTTAGACTCTCCCAGCATTCGCTCCGGAGGTGCGTTTAGAAGGGGAGTATGCCACCCTTCTTGCAGGTGGGGTCGGCAGGGACGGGGTTCTTAACCGCGTCGACAGCTTCCGCGCCGACGATCGTCGCCGGGTAACCGGAGACCTCCGCCTTCACCCGCTTGAAGACGATGTAGTCATCGCTCGTCGTGAGGGTGTAGCGTGCGCCGACAATGGAGTCGCACTTGGCGGCATCACAGGCGTTGGCGTAGGCACCATTCTTGACCTTGGTGTTCACGCCGAAGCCCGGCTCGCTCTGGTCGGTGGTGTGCGTAGCGGTCGAACCCCAGCAAATCAACCCGAAGAGGCAGTTTACTTGGTCGACGGCTTGGACGCGGTCTTTGCCGACTTCGTACTTCAGGTGTACGCGGTCTTTCACCACGCCGGGCTTGACACAGGAGTCGCCGCCGTCATTCTTGTTGACGGAGACGCATCCGCACGCCAAGAGCGCGAGCGCGGCAGTCATCATTAGGCTTTTCATCATTATCCTCTCTTTCCTTCGGGGTGTTGGCGGGGCGCCCCGGGGTCTCCTGTTTAGACAGATCGCTCTGCCTGACGCACACGCATCACGGAGGTCGGGGGAGCCTCGCTTCAACCGCTGAAGTTCATCTTCTTTGTATCAAGTTCTTCTCGCCAGTGTCAACCGCGCTTCGAAACAAAAAAGCCCCGCAGGGTTCTGCGGGGCTTGGGGGGGTTACGAAAGGAGGCGTTATGCCTTGGGGGCGGGGGGATTGCGCTTCACGATGCCCTGCTCTTCAAGCTTGTGGATAATCTGCGTCATCGCTTCGTAGGTGCGCAGGAAAGCTTGCGGGGTGAGGATGATGCGCTCGAAGGGTTTGGGCATGGGGCTGTTCCCCTCGGGGTTGGGCTGGAGGCGCATAAAGTCCATCCTCAACGTCTGCTCGATGAAGTGGATTTGATAGACGCCGTCCGAGAAGATTTCGGTTTCGATTGCCATGGGGTTATCTCCTTTTAGGGTTTAGAGGTTGGGAAAAGAGCGTTCAGGCGTGCGCCTTCTCAAAGTCTGCCATAAAGGCGGTAAGGGCGTCGACGGCTTCCTCGGGGAGGGCATTATAGAGGGAGGCGCGGATGCCACCGAGGGCGCGGTGCCCCTTGAGGGCGAGGAGTCCGGCTTGCTCAGCCTGTGCGAGGAACTCGGCTTCCAGGGAGGCGGTGGGCAGGCGGAAGGTAACATTGGTGTGCGAACGCGCCTCGCGGGGAGCGAGGGGTCGCCAGAAGGGGGAGGAGTCGAGGGTGGCATAGAGCTTGGACGCCTTGCGGGCGTTGCGCGCCCAGATGGTGGAGAGTCCCTGATCGAGGAGCCAACGCGTTACGTGGTAAAGGGCGTCGACGGCGAAGGCGTTGGGGGTGTGGTAGAGACCGCCGGCGCGGGCGTGCTCCAAGTAGCAAAAGACGGCGGGGAGGTTGCGCCGGGCGTGGGAGAGAAACTCCTTCTTCGCCACCACCACGGCAAGCCCCGCCACGCCGAGATTCTTCTGCGCTCCGGCGTAAAAGAGATCGTAGCGGGCGTAATCGCGGGGAGCAGAGAGGATGTCGCTACTCATGTCCGCGCAGAGGGGAACGGGGGGCGGGGGGAAATCCTCGGGGAGGGCGATGCCGGAGATGGTTTCGTTAGTAGTCACGTGCGCATAGACGGCGTCCGCGCTCCAACCGGTCGGGGCTGAGAGGACGTTGACGCGCCCGACGCGTGAGGCTTGCTGTGCGGCGCGTTCAGCCCAGTAGCCCTGCACAACGTAGTCCGCCGAAGAGCCGGCGCGGAGGAAGTTGTAGGGGAGCATGGCGAACTGCGCGGACGCTCCACCCTGGAGGAAGAGGAGCGACCAGGAGGCGTCGAGGTTGAGGAGCGTGCGGAGGTTGGCTTCCGTCTGGGCTTGCAAGTCGGCGTAAGCCGAAGTGCGGTGGGAGACCTCGAGGACGGATCGCCCTAATCCATGCCAATCGGTGAGGTCGGCTTGCAGGGCAGTGCGCACCTCCGGAGGGAGGGTGGCGGGTCCGGCGCAAAAGTTGTAAGGAGCGTTCATGAGTTGGACTCCCACGGCGGCGTGGAAGGAAGGGCGTTTGAGAAGGCGGCGATCTGCTCGGCTTCCTCCTCGGGGGTGTAGCGACCGGCAACGAAGGCGGGGTAGATGCGCTCGTTGAAACGCGCCCACGCCGTCTCCTCCGCGCCCGGCACGATTGGGTAGAAGCGACAGCCGAAGGTCTGCGCGGCGGCAAGATCGCCCGGCGCGTCGCCCACCATGAGCACGCGGTCGCGGGGGTAACGCCCAGCGGTGAGCGCAGTAAGCTGTTCCACCTTGCCCCCCATCTCCTGACCCGCCACGCGGTTGACGAATTCCAGGAGCCCGTGCGAGCCCCAGTCCTGCCGGAGCACCCGCTCGGGAGACTGCGAGACGATTGCCGACTCGCTCTGCGCGTGGATGGCGCGGAGGGCTTCACGAGCACCGGCGTATACGGGGAAGACGGTGCCCGAGCTGAGGATGGCTTCGTTGACCGCCCGGCTCCAGGAGAGGATGCGCTTGAGGAGGTCGGAGGGGTGGTCGCGGAGCCAGGCTTCGAGGGCTTCGCTACTCTGGGGGCACCCGCTCTCGACGAAGGCTTCCAAGTCTTGAAGGGGGATTGGCGGGAAGCCGGAAGCGCGGGTGGCGGGGTGGCGGTTGAAGAGACGCAAGCAGAGGAGGATGGCGCGGAAGCGCGTGATGCCCCGGGTTTGGGATTGGAGGTTGACGAAGTCGGCGCACTGGATGTAGGTTTCGCGCAGGGGCTCAAGCCCCATGGCGGCTATAAACATCGGCTGGAGGAAGCCGTGTTGCTTGGACGCCATGGTGTCGACCACGCATCCATCGCTATCCAGCCCCACGAAGGAGGGTGCGGGAGGGGGCGTCATGCGCGAGCCTCCGCCTTAACGGCGTCCCACACCGCGTCCAGCTCCGCAAGCGAAAGGGACTTCATGTCCTTGCCGGACGCCTTGACGCGAGCTTCAACGGCGCGGAAGCGGGTAGCGAACTTCCGGGTGGCTTGGCGCAGGGCACTCTCGGCGTCGACCTCCACGTGGCGGGCGAGGTTGACCAGCGAGAAGAGCACGTCGCCCAGCTCGTCCTCGATCGCGGCGTGGTCGCCGGAGCGGATGGCTGTGCGAAGCTCGGCGATCTCCTCGTCAAGCTTGGCGTCGGGACCCGAGGCGTCCTTCCAGTCGAACCCAACCTTCGCGGCTTTGTGTTGCGTGCGCTGGGCTTTGAGGAGCGCGGGAAGCGCGTCGGGGACGCCGTCGAGCGCGGAGGAGGCGGGGGCTTTGTGTTCGGACTGCTTGATGCGCTCCCAATTGCGGAGCACGGCTTCGGTGTCGGCGACTTGCACTTCGCCGAAGACGTGCGGGTGCCGGCGGACAAGCTTATCGGCGAGCGCGTTCACCACGTCGTCAAAGGTAAACGCGCCCTGCTCTTCGCGGATGTCGCTCTGAAAGAGAACTTGGAGAAGGACGTCGCCCAACTCCTCGCGGTGGTTGGCGAGATCGTCCCCCACCATTGCCGAGAGCAACTCGTAGCACTCCTCCTGCAGGCAAGGCTGGATGGTCTGGAGCGTCTGCTCGCGGTCCCACGGGCAACCGTCCGGCGCACGCAACGCCTTCAAGATCCACCGTAAACGCGCCATAGGCGAATCAAAAGAGTCCGGAATAGTCTTCATGTTTACGCTTCCTTTCGGGCGGGGCGAAAGATCAGCCCTGCCTCGCGACTGGGTGACGGAAGGGCTCGAGCACGCGCTCAAGCACGCCCTGCGTCTCGGCGATGGCTACGCCGTAGTTCGTGATCGGCACCTTTGCGCCCTGCGCCTGCTCGATGCGCCAGAGCATGAAGGCGCGGTTGATCATGCACCCGCCACAGTGAATGATCAGGGCATACTGCGAGAGCTCCTTCGGGAAGTCCTTGCCGGAGGCGACGTCGAAGGTCAGCTCCTTCCCGGTGCATTCGCGGATCCACTGCGGAATCTTCACGCGCCCGATGTCCTCCTCTGCGGCGTGGTGCGTGCACGCTTCGCCGATCAGGATGCGGTCGCCATCCTTCAACGATCGGATGGCGGTAGCTCCGGAGGCGAGGCGTTCGAGGTCGCCCTTCAGCCGCGCCATGAGGATGGAGTAAGTCGTGGCAGGGACGTCCGGCGGGAGAGCCTCGACCATCTGGCGCACCACCTGCGAATCGCAGACCGCCAGGTCGGGTTTGTACCGCGCCACCGCCTCGCGAATCCGATCCGCAGTTACGACCACCGAGATGTAGTCCTTGTCCAACGCATTGCGCAGGACGTTCATCTGGGGCAGGATGATGCGCCCCTTGGGAGCTTGCGAATCGATCGGGATAATCTGAAGCACCGTGCCACCGGGCGGGACAATGCCGTCGAGCGGTTGCGGAGGCTGGATGAACGTCTTCGGCAGGAGCCGGGCGAGGATGGGCTTGAGCTGATTGAGCAGGGCGTCGCGCTCTTGGGGCACCACCAGCACCGGCACCCCGCTCTCGCGCCACACTTCCAAGAAGCTCTCCGAAGGCGGGAAGCGATCGGCTTGCGTAACGAGGATTAAGAGGGGCTTGCGACTCTGACGCGCCAACGCGAGCATATCCGGATCGGGTGCCTGACCATCGTCTGCCACCACGCCGAACACGAGATCCGCTCGCGCCAACGCCTTCGCCGTCCGCTCCTTTCGCGCCGAGCCGAGGGTCGAGACGTCATCCCAACCGCCGGTGTCCAGCCACAGCACCGGGCCAAAGGGCAGAAGCTCCATCGTCTTCTCTACCACGTCGGTTGTCGTCCCGGCGAGCGGGGAGACAATCGCCACCTCCTGCCCGGCAAGGCGGTTGAGGAGCGACGACTTCCCGGCGTTCGTCCGCCCCACGAGTGCAATCGTTAACCGGGAGGCTTTGGGTGTACTCATCGTCATACGCGCTCCTTTTCTTCCGGCTTCAAGGTGGCGTTGAAGGCTTCGCGGGCGGCGTGCACCGCGAGCGTAAACGCCATGACCACGTTGAGCGAGTTCTTGCGTCCGTAAACCGGGATGCGCACCACGGCGTCGCACGCCTTCACCACGTCGGCATCCAGCCCGAAGCGTTCACTACCCAGCACCACCGCGCAGGGGAACTGCCACTGCCATTCCTCCAACGTCGGCGCAGAGGGGACCGTCTCCAGCGCAACCACCTGCACGCCCTTAGCGCGAAGCGCACACACGGCGCCCAGCGTCGTCTCCGAGCGCGACCACGGCACCCACGCTTCCGCACCCAACGCCGCCTGCTTGGCGCGTCCATCATCGGGCGAGGGCGTATACCCGCACAGGATCGCCTCCTGCACGCCGAAGCAGTCGCTCACGCGGAAGAGCGTCCCAACGTTTATCGCCGAGCGGAAGGCGTCCGCCACCACGGTGAGGGGCATCACGCTCGCACCGGGGCTTACCGGCTCGGCGCGGTCGTGCATCAGAATCTCCACATCGGTAATCTTGACGCGCTTCAGCTCCCGCTCGCAGGGCGCCATCAGCGCGGCGAGATCCCTCGGCGTCATCTCCGGGCGCACCAACCGCGCCAACGCGCCTAGGTGTGGCACGTCCGCGCAACGCGTCTCCAGAAAAGCCCGTAGCTCCTTAATGCCGGAAGCGCGGAAGCGCGGTTTCTCCCAGCCACGTTCCAACGCGAGGGCGCGCTTGTAAACGTCTCGCCAGGCTTTCTCGCTTCCGCCTGAAGTCATGGCATCCTTTAGGCAAGGTAGGCGTTGATGGCGCGTGCGGCGCGCCGCCCTTCTCCCATCGCGAGGATGACCGTGGCAGCTCCGAGCACGATGTCTCCGCCGGCATAGACGCCGGGAATAGAGGTCGCCTGGTTTTCGTCAACCACGATATGCCCCTTGCGGTCGATCTCCAAGCCCGCGGTCGTCTGCGGGATGAGCGGGTTGGAAGCGTTGCCAATCGCGATGATGACGGCGTCCACGGGGAGCGTGAACTCACTCCCGGCAATCGCCACCGGGCTCCGACGCCCCGACGCATCCGGCTCGCCCAGCTCGTAGCGCAAGCACTCGACCGCCGTAACCGCGCCATTCTCGTCGCCCACAATCTTCTCGATATTGCAGAGAAAACGGAAGTCGACGCCTTCTTCCTCGGCGTGCTCCACTTCCTCGGCGCGGGCGGGCATCTCGGCGCGACCCCGCCGGTAGATGAGGTAGACCTCCTCGGCTCCGAGGCGGAACGCCATGCGCGCCGCGTCCATCGCCACGTTGCCTCCGCCCAAGACCGCCACGCGGCGTGCGGGGTAATACGGCGTAGCGGCGGACGCCTTGTCGTAGGCTTTCATGAGGTTGGCTCGCGTAAGGTATTCATTGGCGGAGAAGACCCCTACCAACTCTTCGCCGGGTATCCCCATGAAGCGCGGCAAACCGGCACCCGTGCCGATGTAAACCGCGTCATAGCCATCCTTGCCCATCAGGTCGCGCAAGTTGCGCGTGCGCCCAACGACAAAGTTCGTCTCCACCTTCACGCCCATCTGGCGGAGTCCCTCGACTTCCTTCTCGACGATCGCCTTCGGCAGGCGGAACTCAGGGATTCCGTAGACCAGCACGCCGCCGGGTTTCTGGAACGCCTCAAAGAGCGTTACATCGTGCCCCTCGCGCCGGACGTCCGCCGCCACCGTGATTCCCGAGGGGCCCGACCCGATCACCGCCACCTTCTTCCCGGTCGCGGGCTTGACGCTGTTCTCGATCGGAGCCTCCGCCTCGTGGGCGCGTTGCCAGTCCGCCACGAACCGTTCCAACCGCCCGATCGCCACGCTCTGAGCGATGTCCTTACGCACCGCGCCCATCGTGCAATGCTTTTGGCACTGGCACTCCTGCGGGCAGACGCGTCCGCAAATCGCCGGCAGAATGCTCGTTTGCCGGATGATGCCCAGAGCCTCCGCGTAACGCCCCTGCGCCACTTCGTGAATGAAAGCCGGAATGTTGATCGACACCGGGCAGTCCTTCATGCACGGCGCGTTCTTGCATTGGAGACAACGGCTCGCCTCCACCCGCGCCTGCACTTCCGTGTAGCCCGTCGCCACTTCGCTCATATTCCTCCGGCGCACCTCGGGCGCTTGAACGGGCATGGGCTGTTGGTCAATGCCCATCCGGTCGCGGGGCGTCAGAGCGCGATCCTTAATCCCTGCCCAAACCTTTTCCGCCTGCGCCTCGAGCGCGTCTCTATCCATAAAAGCCATGACTGTGCCTGCTCCTTACTTCTGCTCTGCGGCGGATGCCATCTTTAAGAGGTTGCAATCTTCCTCGCGCTCGCGGGGGATGAAGGCGCGGTTGCGCTTCATGAGGTTGTCGAAGTCCACCTGATGAGCGTCGAACTCCGGGCCATCCACGCACACGAAGCGGATCTTCCCGCCAACGAGCACTCGGCACCCACCGCACATCCCTGTGCCGTCAATCATGATCGCGTTGAGCGAGGCGACCGTCGGCACCTTGAAAGGCAACGTCGTGAGCGCGCAGAACTTCATCATGATGGGCGGACCAATGGTTACGCACTCTGCCACGCTCTCGCGCTCGCAGACTTCTTTCAGAGGCTCGGTAACCAATCCCTTGCGCCCGTAGCTCCCATCGTCCGTGCAGATGATCAGCTCGTCGGCAACCTTGCGCATCGCCTCTTCAAGGATGAGCAATCCCTTCGTGCGTGCGCCGATAATCACAATCACCTTGTTCCCGGCAGCCTTCATGGCTTGCACAATCGGGTGCAGGGGCGCGACGCCGATTCCGCCACCCACGCAGACCACCGTCCCCTTCTTCTCGATCTGGGTGGGTCGCCCCAAGGGCCCCAGGAAGACGGGTAACTCGTCTCCGGCGTTCAGCATCGCCAGCTTCTTCGTGGAGAACCCGACCGCCTGGAAGATAATCAGCACGTCTCCGCGCTCGGGGTCGGCGTCCGCAATCGTTAGCGGGATACGCTCCCCGAACTGCGCATCGAGTTGCAGGATAATAAACTGCCCCGCTTTCCGCTCCTGCGCCACCAACGGCGCGTGAATCCACATGGCATAAACGTCAGCGGAGAGTTGTTCCTTGGAGACAATCCTAAACATGGCTCTTTCCTTGAGGGATAATGCAAACTAAGAACTTTCCAGTATAGCACTTATGACACGCCCGCGCACCCCGCCCTTCCCTAACGCCCTTTTCCCACGTGCATACAGCGCAACGCACCCCCGAATTTTCCGTTACTGAATTGCGAGGCTGTGTGTTAGAATAGAGACGTAGGGCGAGAAAACTCGCCGAACCCACGGTCTTTCTTGGATAAAGAAAACCCGTTGGTGGAAGGGCGAAGGATATGGAATAAAAACACCCTTCCACCAACGGGCACGAAATCGACCGACACCGCTTACGGTGTGCCCGCCTGGGAGTTTGTTGTGCGTTGGAGACCCTGCAACCTCTCTTACTGTTGCCCGTGCTGTCCCCATTCTCCCAAACGATACGCGCATTCTAACAAGTTCCCCAACTCCCATGCAAGCAAAAACCGCACCCACCCCAATTTTCCCCGCAACCGAGTTTGGGGGAGACGCGAGGCGGACGGAGGGGAAACGCGAGGCGGACAGACCCCAAACTC
>CAVDHG010000083.1:0-8959 GCA_963608725.1 Agathobacter rectalis
GGTTGACAAAAAAGGGCGAGTTGGGGGTAAAAAGTGGGGTGTTTGGCACGCTTTTTGTCCAATGCGGGTTCCTTTTTGGGAAAAAGGTGCGTTGGCGAGTTGAACGCCGGGAGAAACTTTGCTATATAATAATGGGAAAGTGATTAACCAAGGAGCTTACGTAACGATGAATACCTACCTGAAGCAATTTATGGATCAGTTTCCCTTCGAGGGGTTAACCTACGACGATGTAACACTCGTTACGCAGTACGCCGATTTCCTCCCCGATGACGCCTCCCTGAAAACGAAGTTGACCAGTCGCCAGGATATGAACATCCCCTTCATCTCCGCGGCTATGGACACCGTTACCGAAGCTCCGATGGCAATTGCTATGGCACTCGCCGGAGGCATCGGCTGCATTCATAAGAACCTCACCGAAGAGGAGCAAGCCGCGCAAGTCGCCGTCGTCAAGCACTACCTCAACGGTTTGATCGATAAACCCGTCTGCTTCCATGAGGGCGATGAGGTCGGCTTCCTGCTCGCCGAGAAGCGTCGGCGCGGACTGAAGTTCGGCGGTTTCCCCATCCTTGACGCGCAGGATCGCTTCGTGGGCATGGTCTCGGGCAAGGATTTGCGCTATTCCGACAGTGCCACCGAGAAGCTCTCGGAAGTGATGACGCGCACCACCGTTACCGGCAAGCCCGACACCTCCCTGGAAGAGGCTTACCGCGTCATGCGCGAGCACAAGATTGGCAAGCTCCCCCTCATCGACGCCGAGGGGCGCCTCGCCGGGCTGTACTCCTTCACCGACGTCCAGCAACTCATCGAGAACAAAAACCCTGTCTATAACCGCGACAGCAAGCACCGCCTGCGCGTCTCGGCTTCCGTCTCCGGTGGCACGGGGGATTACGGGCGCATGGAACGGCTCGCGCAGGAGGAGGTGGACGTGGTGGTCGTCGACTCCGCGCACGGGCACACCAAGGGCATCATGGACATGGTCAAGTGGATCGTCAAGCACTACCCGGATATTGACGTTATCGCCGGCAACATCGCCACCTCCGAAGCTGCCATCGCCTTGCGCGACGCCGGTGCGCACGCGGTTAAGGTGGGCATTGGCCCCGGCTCCATCTGCACCACTCGCGTGGTCTGCGGGGTGGGCATCCCGCAACTCACCGCCATTTATAATGCACGTAAAGCCCTCGAAGGCTCTATCCCCGTGATCGGCGATGGTGGCATCAAGCTCTCCGGCGATGTACCCAAGGCTCTCACCGCGGGCGCAGATAGCGTCATGCTCGGCTCCGTCCTCGCCGGCACGGAAGAATCCCCGGGCGAGAAGATCCTCAACGGCGGTCGGCAGTACGTGGTCTATCGCGGAATGGGCTCGCTCGCCGCGCTCAAGAATGGCAAAGGCTCGCGGGCGCGTTACTTCCAGGACAACGAGGCGGAAGAAGATTTGGTGCCCCAGGGCATCGAAGGCATGGTGCCCTACTCTGGGCCTGTCCATCGGATTATGACGCAGTTCTGTGGCGGGTTGAAGAGCACGCTCGGCTACTGCGGTTGCAAGACGATTGCCGAATTGCAGGAGCGTGGCAAGTTCTACCGCGTTACCGCCAACGGCGTCCGTGAAGCCCACCCGCACGACGTAACGATTACCAAGGAAGCCCCGAACTACCGCACCTAGTGGCGCGTTAGCACCCCGTAAGCAGAATCCCCGCTTCATGGCACTCCAGCAACAGAACCCCTTCGCCAATACGGATGCGCGAATCATCCGGCTGAAAGAACCCGTCAAGCCCACCTTCACCGGTGCGCAAGGGAAGAGCGCGCCCTCGCCTGCGACGCCTGCGCCCATCCTGGAAGTCTCGGAGCTGAATACGTGGTTCCCCGTGAAGAAGGGCATCTTTGCGCGGACGGTTGGCTACGTGAAGGCGGTCAACGGCGTATCGTTCACCATGGCGCCGGGCGAGACGCTCGGCGTGGTGGGCGAATCCGGGTGCGGGAAGAGTTCGCTCGCCCGCACGATCCTGCGCTTGGAGAAACCGCACAGCGGGAAGATCCGCTTCTTCGGGCAAGACGTCTTCGCCCTGCGCGGGAAGGCGTTGCAACAGTACCGGCGCGATATGCAGGTGGTCTTCCAAGACCCGCACGCCACGCTCAACCCGCGTCACTCCATCCTCGACATCCTCACTGAAGGTATGCTCGTTCACGGGTTGATCAAACCGCGGGAGGCTCAGGACGTCGCTGCCGAGCTCCTGCGCGATGTGGGCTTGCAACCGGACGCGATGTTCCGTTATCCGCACGCCTTCTCCGGCGGACAGCGTCAGCGCATCTGCATCGCCCGCGCCCTCGCCCTGAAGCCGAAGATGATCATCTGCGACGAAGCGGTCTCCGCCCTCGACCTCTCCATCCGCGCTCAGGTGCTTAACCTGCTCATGGAGCTGAAGGCGAAGTATGCCCTTGCCTATCTCTTTATTACGCACGATATCGGCGTGGTCGAGCACATCGCCGATAATATCATCGTGATGTACCGGGGCGAAATCGTCGAGCGGGGCAACGCCGAAGCCGTCCTCCTGCACCCGCAGGAAGAGTATACGCAGCGGCTCATCGCAGCCGTCCCGCGTATCGGCACCGAGCGCGCCCACTCCGCTCCCGGCGCGTAAGTGCGCTCTTTGGCGAAGGCGGAAAGCCATGCAACATCGCGTTACGCTTCACATCCACCTCAAGACGCTTGCTGAGAACTACCGCGCCATCTGCGGAATCGTCTCGCCCTGTGCGGTCATGCCCGTCCTCAAAGCCAATGCTTACGGTCTGGGCGTAGAGCCGATCGCCCGCGCCCTGGTCGACGCCGGGGCGAAGCGTATCGCCGTTGCCGAGCCCTTCGAGGCGTTGCAGTTGCTGGGCTGTGGCGTGCCCATCCAGATCTTGAGTGGCATCCTCCCGGACGAAGTCGCGCCCATGTTGGAAAAGGGCGTTGTGTTGCCCCTCGTGAGCCTGGAGTCCGCCCGGTTGATCTCCGCGGAAGCTGTCCGCCTCGGCGTGCAAGCGAAGGTGCACGTGAAGCTGGATACCGGGATGGGGCGAGCGGGGATCCTCTGGCAGGAAGCTCCGGAAGTGATCCGCCAAGCATCGACGTTGCCGAATATTGAATTGGAAGGAATCTTCACCCACTTCCCGCTGGCATACGAGAGTGCTTCGGCTTTCACGCGAGAGCAAATCCGGCGTTTCCGGACGGTGCTTGAGGAAAGCGCGTCGGCGGGCATTACCTTCAAGTGGATTCACGCCGCGAACTCCGACGCCATCAATAACGCGCCGGAAGCGTGCGTTGCGCCCTTCAATCTTGTGCGGAGCGGAATCAACCTGCACGGGGCTTTCGATGCCGCTGGCTCCCTACGCGTCCCCCTCAAGCCCGTGCTTGAAATGACCACGCGCTTGGCGCAGATTCGGGAGCTCCCCGCCGGCACGCCGATTGGCTACGGGCACACCTATCGCACCCGGCGGAATATGCGCGTGGGCACCGTGTGCGCGGGCTATGCCGATGGGTTACCCCTCGCGCTCTCCAACCGGGGAAGCGTGCTCATCCGCGGGTGCGCCGTGCCGATCATCGGACGCCTCTCCATGGATTATCTCACGGTTAATCTCGACGACGTCCCCGAGGCACAAGTCGGCGACACCGTAACGCTCTTGGGGAAAGACGGTGCGCTCGAAATCCCCGTCCAAGATTGGGCGAACCTCAAAGGGACGCACGCCTACGACATCATCTGCTCTATCGGCTCACGCGTGGCGCGTTCGTTCGTCTGATTTCACTCTGGCGAGAGCACCTTCTCCCAGAGCGCATCGAGCTGTTTCTCCGAGAAACGTTCCGGGGGTGGCACCTCCGGCGCGAAGAGCGCAAGCCTGCAACACTCCACCGCCCAGCGGTACGACGCAAGCGCGAGGGCGTCATGGCGGGGGCGTTGCGCTCGCGAGGCAAACTCCGTGTAGCGGTGCCACCGCGGGAGGAGCGACGCCATCTTCCGGCGATCCGCTGCCGGGTTCCCCTTCGCCCGCATGAGTCGCACGTCGATCCCCTGCAGGAAGCGCGGATAGACGTCAAGCCACGCCGTCGGCACCGTGGCTACAAAGCCATCGAAAACCAACCACGCCAATTGCTCCAGGGCGTCCTCCTGCGTGTCGGGGTAGATGCCCGAGAGCGTCTGCGCCAAACCCTCCAAGCGGGCAGCCTCCGCAAGGATGAAGCTCACGTGGCGCCGCAATGCCGTGGCGTGCGCACCGAAGCCCGCCTTCTTCGCGGCGTACCGTGCGCGAAGCTCGGCTTCCGTCTTCGGGTCGGCGGGTTCGCTAAGGAAGACCTCCTCCACGGCGCGAAGCAGCGTCTCCTTCCCCAGTCGCTCCAAGTCGATTCCCGCCTCTCGGGCGAACGCCTTGCTCGCCATCGGGAGTGCCGTCATCTGCGTCGAGGCTTGCCATCGCGCCCCGCCCCATTCGCAGAGCGTGTCTAGGCATTCCCGGCGGTTGAGCAGGTGGGCGAGGGCGCGGTCGGCAAGGGTGTGCGCCTTGGGCGTGGCAGACTGCGGAGCGAAGAGGGCGATGAGGGGCGCAAGGTTACGCCCTTCGCCCAGGACGCGCCCCTCGGGCGAGACAACGCGGAAGTTCAAGCGCAGGTGCGCCGGGAGTTTGTCCTCCTGCCATGCCGTCTCCTCCGCTTGAACGCCCTTCTCCGCTTTGATGAATCGGAAGAGCGCATCGTAGAGCCCACGCGTGTAGGGTTGCACGTTCTTAACGAAGGCATCGCGCAGTTCGGGCAGGCTCCCCAGCAGGTGGCGCACGCGGGAAGGTTGCGCGTTGAGCAACCAGAGCACCTTCTCCGGCAGAAGTCCCGGAACGAGCCACTCGGCGTGCCAGTGCCTCAGCGCACCCAGCGTCTCGGGCAGGGCTTCGAGGGTAACGCCGTCATCCTCCGCGCCGGGCTGATGGCGATAAGTCAGCTCGAAGGTTTCCCCGCCCACATCGATACGCTCCGGAAAGGCGCGAAGCGTCTCCGCGTCCACGGCGAAGTGCTCCCCCGTGAGGGGCAAGGGCGGGCACTTCTTCAACGCCGGCGCATTGCAAATCTCCGCCGGGAGGTTCGCTTCGTAGAATGCCAAGAGTGCCTCATGCAGATCCTCCGGGTCGCGTCGACGCAACGCGAAGACCTGCTCAAGGAGTCGCTGGCGCGACCAGTTCTCCCGCAACCACGCCGGAGGCTGGAGCATCCCGCCCGGCGTCGCGAGCGCGTCGGCTATAAAGAAGCGTCTGGCGGCGACGGGGTCGAGCCGCGAGAGGTCGCGAATCCGTCCGGACGCGATGGGCAGACCAAAGAGCGTTACGTCTTCATGGACGCGCACGAAGCCGTGCGCCTTATCCCAGAAGGCGGAGTGACGGTGCACCTTGCAGAGTTGCGCGGCGATAGGCTCAATCCAGCGCGGGTCAATGCACGCTACCATGCGCCCGAAGAGTCGCGCCGTCTCAACCAGTTCCCCAGCCACGACCCACTCTCGCGACTCCGGCACCGCGTCCTTGTTCGCCGGGCGTGGCACCTGCCTCGCGGGCACCTTCTTCTCTTTCGCGCCTGCCCGACGGAAGAGTCCGCTCCCGGGGAAGAGTGCAAAGCGAATCGCGAAGGCTCCGCGGTAGTCGCGCCTCTCCGGGTCGTAGTGCCCAAGGTGCGAGAGCAGTCCGCACAGGAGTGCCCGGTGCAGACCCCCTTCCCCGCCTCGCGCCTCATCCGTGTGCAACCCCCGCTCCCGGCACAGTTCCTCCAATTGCGAGCGCACGTTTGCCCACTCGCGCATCCGCGGATAACTCACAAAGGCTGCCTTGCACCGTTTGCGCCGTTGCGTCTCGCTCGTGCCGAGCTTCTCATCCTGCCACCACGCCCACACCTTCAACCGCCCGAGGAAGTCGGAATTGGTGCAACGAAAGCGTGCGTGCTGTTGGTCGGCTTGCTCGGCTTTCTCCAAGGGGCGCAGGAGCGGTTCCTCGCAGGAGAGCGCGGCAACCACCGTGAGCGCGTCGCGCAAGTTCTGCTCGTGCTCTGCCGCCAGGAGAATACGCGCAAAGCGTGGCTCCACGGGAAAGGCTGCAAGGGCGCGCCCGATACTCGTTAGGCGCAGACGCGTCTCCGCCTCCGGCGATTGCGCACTCGCCGTGGCGCGGGCGATCGCTCCGAGCTCAAGCAGTTCGCGCATGCCTTCCCGGATCGCCACACCCGTCGGTGGCTCCAAGAAGGGGAACTGCTCGATCGCGCCCAAGCGCAAGTCCGCCATCGTCAGAATCACGCCAGCGAGCGCGGAGCGTTTGATCTCCGGAGCGGTGAATGCCTCGCGCTTGGCGTAGTCCTCCTCGGAGTAGAGGCGAATGCACCGCCCCGGCCCCACGCGCCCGCACCGCCCCATCCGCTGTCGCGCACTCGCTTGGCTGATCGGCTCTATGCGCAGGGTCTGCACGTGCCGTTGTTGGGAGTAACGCTTAATCCGCGCCAGCCCCGAATCAATCACCACCCGGATACCCGGGATTGTCAGCGACGTCTCTGCCACGTTCGTCGCCAGGATGATGCGCCTCAGCTCCGAGTGCTTGAAGACCCGCGCCTGCTCCCCGGGCGGGAGACTCGCCAAGAGCGGAAGCACCTCCGTGCGCGGCAGGTGTTGCCTCTCCAAGTGGAGCATGGTCTCGCGGATCTCACGCTCGCCGGGCAGAAAGACCAACACGTCGCCCGAGTCCATCCCCGCCCGCGCCAAGGCTTTCCCGACGCGTTGCGGGAGCGTATCCGTTTCCAGCGCGTCCTCGTCCGTTTCGTCCATCCAGATCGTCTCGATGGGGTAGAGCCTTCCCGGGATGGAGACAACCGGTGCGCCCCCAAAGAAGCTCGCAAAGCGTTCAGCGTCCAACGTCGCCGACGACACCACCACGCGCAAGTCCGGTCGACGCGGGAGCAGGCGTTTGAGTAAACCCAACAAGAAGTCGATGTTCAGGCTCCGCTCGTGCGCCTCGTCGATGATAAGCGTGCTGTACCTTCTAAACTGCGGGTCTTCCCGGCTCTCCGCCAAGAGCACGCCGTCGGTCATAAACTTAAACCGCGTCTCCCGCGAGAGCTTCCGCTCGAAGCGATGCTGAAACCCGACAAGCGTGCCGAGCGCAGACCCCGTCTCCTCCGCCAGCCTCCGCGCCATCGCCACCGTCGCCAATCGTCTCGGCTGGGTGATTCCGATCAGCCCCCGCGCTTCCGGTCGCGCCAAAAGCGCAAGCTTCGGCAACTGCGTGGTCTTGCCCGACCCCGTATCCCCGCAGACGATCGTTACCTGATGCGCCTTAAGCGCACCGAGCAACGCCTCCTTATACTCCGCAATGGGCAGGCTCTCCGGAATCTCTAAACCGCGACTCATCGCCATCCCAACTCCACCGCAACGACGCCTCGCACGCCCGACGCCCCTCTTCCGAGCCTCGCACTCCGCGCCTTTGAACCAAACGCCTGTCGCTTCACTCCGCCTTCCCTCAAAGAATCAAATACAAATACCATTCTACCACGCCACACCCCTTCTTGGGCGCGACGTGGTAGAACGCGTAACGCGATTGCCTTACTTCTTACTTCGCAGCCGGCGTCGCCAAGCGGTAGATTTGAGTGCCGGCTTGCAAGAACGCGCCCACGCCGTAAACCTCGGTCATGCCCCGCGTAACCTTGCGCGGATCTTGCCCCACAGGCTGAACGTACCCAAGCTTGCCCTTGGCGTCAACAGCATCGCACAGAGCCTTCCAGCCCTTGAGCACCGCCGGCAACACCGTTTCGCGATCGAGCAAGCCTTCGTTCACGCCCCACGCCAGCCCGTAGACAATGAAACCCGTGCCACTCGTCTCAGGCGACGGGAAGCTCTCGGGGTCGAGCAGGGAGGCACGCCAGTAACCATCCGCGCTCTGAAGCTCCACGAGGCGCATGGCAAACTCCTTATAGAGGTTTTCGTAGTAGGCGCGATTGGCGTAATCCTTGGGGAGGATGCGCAGCAAATTCGCCAGACCGCCGATCACCCAGCCATTCCCGCGCCCCCAGAAGACCTTCCTGCCGTTGGCTTCGTAGTGCCCGGTCTTACCGTTAACCTCGCGATAGGAGTAGTCCGGCTTCTTGTTCGCCGCATCGGGGAAGTAACGCGAATCGCGGAAGAAGAGTTTCTCCTCCTTGTCGTAGAGGTAGTCGGTCGTTGCCTTCCACTCTTGCTCCATGTAGGTGATGTACTTGGGGTCCTTCGTGATCTGCGAGAGCATGGCGTAGACCTGCGGCGCCATGTAGAGCGCGTCGCACCAGCTCCACCGCTTAACCGCGCCCCAGTTGTGCAAGTCGAGAGCCACCGTCGGCGGTTTGGCGATGACCGCATCGGCGAGCGCACGCGTCGGCTTCATCCGCCGATCCATTCCGAACCGACGGTACAACCGCAACCACGCCTGGCAAACCGTAAAGTTGTCCGCGTGCGAGTCCTTGGGGTTACTCGGGCTCCACTGTGCGCCGTCGCCGATTCCCTCTACCCAGCGGATGTACGACGTATCCTGATTGAGCTTCTCTGCCAGCTCGCCCCAGTCCAACATACCGATATAGAGCGCGCCATTCGTCCAGTTACGCGGAGAGTGCCCCACGTTGGGCTGATGCAAGATCTGCCAATCCGCCACCCGGCGCATGATCCCAACCACATCCTCCTGCGTGGGGAGTGCTTGGGCAAACGCCGTCAACCCGAGCGCACAGGCAACCGCAACGCCTAAAAGCTTCTTCATCGTCAACGTTCCTTTTCCAAACAATTCCATGCGCACACCGTTATGCGCACTTAAGATTACAGTAACAAACCCCCCTCCCCAACTCCCAAACTCTTTCTCCTCCTCCCCCACCCTGCGTCCTCATGTACGCATCTCCCTCCCACCCCACCCCGCAACCGAGATTGGGGTGTCTCCGCACCGCGTTTGAGGT
>CAVDHG010000084.1:0-8921 GCA_963608725.1 Agathobacter rectalis
GGGGTGGGGTGGACGCCGGAGGCGTCCGTTGTGTGTGTCTGGAAGGAAGAGAAAAGAAAACTGCGTGTAACCGAGTTTGGGGAAAGGAGGGGTTGAAGGGGCTTGCGGGTGGGGCGGAGATTTAGTATTCTCTAATTCGTTGAGAGTAGTTCCCAACGCGTAACAAGGAGTAAAGAAAATGCTACAAAAAATTCTGTGCGCGGTAGCTCTGGTTTGTGCTACGTCGGTGCTTGCTCAAAACACAACGCCCGCAGCGGTTGCCCCGGAGGCAGTTTGCGCGGGTGAAGCGTGCGTGGCGAAACCGGTTCCGGTCTGCAAGTGCGCCAAGCCGTGCACCTGCTCGCCCTGTACCTGCGCTAAGAAGCCTTGCGCCTGCAACCCCTGCAAGTGCGACCCGTGCACCTGTGCTCCGAAGCCCTGCGCGAAGAAGCCTTGCGCCTGCAACCCCTGCAAGTGCGACCCGTGCACCTGCTCGCCCTGTACCTGCGCTAAGAAGCCGTGCGCGTGCGACCCCTGCAAGTGCGACCCGTGCGCTTGCGCTCCGAAGCCCTGCGACAAGAAGCCGGACTGCAAGCCCTGCGACAAGGCAAAGTAAAGGCTAAAGGCAACAAAAAAAGCGGAGCGAACTGGTTGGTTCGCTCCGCTTTTTCTTTTTAGAAGGCGTCGAGTTTGTGTTTGGCTCCGGGCACGTCGCTAACCACGCGAGGGCACGCTAAGCCCCCGAGGTGCGAGAGGAGGTATTCGCGCAGGAGCGGGGCGGTTTCGGGCGGGGCTCTAAAGTGTCCGATGCCTGCCACGGGGTCGCAGGTAAAGACATAGTAGGGGCGGACGCGGTGGCGTTGGAGAAGGGCGCAGAGGTGCGCCATCACGGCAGGATCGTCATTGATGCCCCGGAGGAGGACGCTTTGATTCGAGAGAGGAATGCCGTGCTCGACGATTGCTCGGCAAGCCTCAACCGCTCGCGGGGTCAGCTCTCGCGGGTGGTTAAACTGCGTTTGCACCCAGACGCGTCCACTCTGCGCAAGGCGGTCGAGGAGTTCGGGCGTCCAGCGCATGGGGAGGACAACGGGGGTGCGCGTACAGAGGCGAATGGCGTCGATCTGCCGGAGGGCGGAAAGGGCGTCTACCCAACGCAGGAGCACGTCGTCGGAGAGGATAAGGGGGTCGCCTCCGGAGAGGAGGACCTCGCGGACGCCGGGGCGATCCTTAAGCACGCGGAGCAAATCTTCCAAAGTGGCGGCGTGGGCGATGTGGAGGAGTCCGCGCCGGGTGCAGTGCCTGCAATGGGTGGAGCAGGTGGTTGAGAGCATGGCAAGGACGCGATCCGGAAAGCGTTGCTTGATGCCGGGGGCGATGGCGGCAGAGCCGGTCTCGTCAAAGGGATCGGCGGAGAAGGCGGGATCGGGCTGAGCTTCGAGAGCGTCCGGAAGGAACTGACGCAGGATGGGATCCGCCGGGTCGCTCCAATCGGCGAGAGAGGCGTAGTAGGGCGTAACGCGCAGGGGGAGACCGGGGCAAGGCTCCAGCCCCAGAGCCGAAGCGTCCAAGGCGTGGGTGAACTGCCAGTGCCAATCCTCCCAGTGCGGAGCGGGAGCGTCAAGAATGGCGGGGCGTTTAACGGACGGGAGCATTGAGAAACGCCTCGAAGTCGTGCAGACGGCAGATGTTCGCGCCGAGCTTGCGTGCCTCGCCAGCGAAGCCATTGTCGTCGGTTACGAGCACGATCGGGGTGGCGGTGCCGGAGGCTTTGCAGAACTCCAGTTGTTTGAGGATGAAGGTGTCGGCGCGATGCTCGCCCTCGCCGCCGGAGTAGTGGACGGTGAGGTTATCGGAGCCGGTCTGCGTGTCGGGCTTAGGACCGTCCCAGACGAGGTAGGCGTAGACGAGGGGGAGGTCACGGACGAGGAGTGCGAGGTCGCGCTCGACGCGCCTGCGGGCTTCTTCGTGGGGGAGGGCGTCGCCGCGACGTTGTTTGTAACGCGCCAAGCCGTTGAGGATGTTGTGCCCATCGCAGAAGAGGATCAACTTCTCGGAACCGCGCAGGGCAGCGGTGAGCGCGGGGTTGCGCCGTTCGATGGCGTTGTCGGTGGCGCGGGAGGCTTCGAAGTCCTTATCCTCCAGTTCCAAAGCCCACGTCGAGGCGCGACGCCGGAAGGCGGTGTGAAGGCGTTCGAGGGTGCGCTTGGGGAGGAGGGCGAGACGCCCGGCAAGGTTGAGCAGGGCTAAGACGTCCTCGTAGTCCGCTTCGGTAACGGCGTCGATGCGCGCTTCCAGCTCCTGCGCGAGGGGGCTGACTTCGGGAGCGTCCAAGGCTTCGTGGAGGGAAGCGAGGGCGTCGGCGAGCTCCTTGCGCAGGGCGACAAGCTCGGGGTCGCGATTGAGTGCGCCGTGGAGGGTAGCGTCCACTTCGTTCGCGAGGGCTTCGAGGGTGGAGAGCTTCTCGCGGAGATCGGCTCGCAACGCGCTAGCGCGGTCTCGCTTCACTTGCCGAGCGAGGGCGGACTTCGTGCGCGACAGGAGGTCGTCGGTGTCGAGGCTCTTGGAGAGGGCGTCCAGCCGACACGCCGGGGCGAGCCAGTGTTGGAAGAGGGCGGACTGCTTTTCGGCAAGGAGGAGGGAGGCTTGGGCGTCGCGCCGGGCTTCTGCCTTGCGGAGGTCGGCTTCTAAACGCTCGATCGTGCGCTGGCGTTCGTCGATGTTGAACTGCGCGGTGGCGAGCTGCGCCTTGCACTCGCGGGCAACGGCGAGAGCCTTCGCTTCGGCGTCTTGGCGTTCACGGCGGGCAGTCTTGGAGGCATCGTCAAGGCGTCGACGCAGGTCGGCAATGGTGTCGCGGTCTCGGTCGCGCTTGGTGGCGTTGCCTCCCTCGCGAAGCTCGACCACCGGCGCGAAGGTTTGCTCAAGGAGCGAACGAGCGGTCTCGGCTTCGGGGAGCTCGGCGTCGTGCTCCGCCATCCAGTCGGAGACCTGTGCGCGGACGGCTTCCCGCGGGTCAGCCAGGAGAGCCAAGAGCACTCGCGCCTTCCCGAAGAGGGCGTAGAACTGGCGTCTCCTCTCGGCAAGCACGCCGGCATCGAGCATCGCAAAGAGACGCGCCTCGGGCGTATGCTCCCGGAGGAAGGTGGCGAGATCGGCGTCATAACGCGTCAACTTCGCGCCGAGCGCGTTCACGATGAGGGCACGCAGCAGGAGCGGAGAGCCACCGCGTCGGAACCCGCCACCGAGGAGCTTGCGCCGTTGGGCGAAGGCTTCGAGGGTCGGGACGCTGACGCCTTCGAGCACGGAAGCGAAAGTCTTGGAGAGCGCGTCCGGAGTGAGAGCTTCCTCGTGCATCATGCGGGCCTCCGGAGAAGGGCGAAGAGCAGCCCCGACGAAAGGAAAAGGAGCGCACCGCCACCGAGGAGCCAGGGGCGAGCGTGGGAACGGTACCGGGCGTAGACGCGCCGCTCGACCCGCGTGGTCTCCAACTCCGAGACGTGCTTGAGGAAGGCGTCGAGCTGTTCGGGGGAGCGGACGTTAGCGTAGTCGCCACCGGTCTCGCGGGCGATTGCCTTGAGGGTGGTTTCGTCGAGGGAGGTTTGGGCTTGCACGATGACGGGCTCGCCGAAGGCGTTGCGTGCCTTGAAGGGGGCAGTGCCGGTGGTGCCGACGCCGATGGTGTAGACGCGCACGCCAAGCTCCTTGGCAGCCTGCGTCGCTTCGGTGGGGGTTACCGCGCCGGCGTTGCTCTCGCCATCGGAGAGGAGGATGACAATCTTGGTCTTCGGCTCGGCGTCCTTCAAGCGCAGGAGGGAGAGGGCAAGCCCGTCGCCAATCGCAGTGAGGAGTTCATCTTGCGCCACGACCAAATCGTCCGCGCCGTCGCCGGGAATCTGGATGCCGCCGAGCGTGTGCATGAGAGCGCGGTGGTCGGCAGTGAGAGGCGAGCGCACGGAGGCATACCCGCCGAACGCCACCACGCCAATGAGGTCGTCCGGGCGACGGGCAGCGAAGGTCTTAAAGACGCGCTTAACCACATCCAGGCGCGTAACGTCGTTGCGCCCCTCGCTCAAGTCCAGCGCACGCATGGAGCCTGAGACGTCGAGAGCCATCATCACCGCCAGCGCGTCCGCCGAGCGCACCTCCCGCGAGAGTTGCGTCCGGGGGTTCGCCGCGCCAATGATCAGGCACGCCACACCCAACAGAATCAGATACGGCAGAAGCCGGCAGGCGCGTTGACGCCACGTGGGGCGCAAGCGAGCAAACGCCGTTGTCGCCGAGGCGAAGAGGATGCCCTGCGGTTTCGACGCCCGGAGCATCCGCCACGCCGCCACGCCCAGCGGCAGCAGGAACAGAAGCACCCAGGGATTTGCCCACATCGTCATGCCCGCGCCATCCTTACGCCAGTTTTGCCAGTGCCTCTTCCGCGCCGAGGAAGAGCCGCTTCAACGCCTGATACGCGAGGGCTTCGGGGTTCTCCGGGTTGATGCGCTGATCGCCCGCGAGGCTGGCAAGGTTGAGCTGCGCGAGTACTTCCTGCGCCTTCTCGGCGGAGGGGCGTTTCATCGAGGCTTCGTCGCGGTAGACTTTCGGCTCGGCGTGGAGCGTCATGGCTCCCAAGTCGATCCGGACGTCCAGCCCCGCCGAGTAAGAACGCGAGCCCACGCGCACCACGCGCACCATCCGGAGCAGGTTCCCCTCCGCTTGCGACACGCCCGCCACGCCCCCAGCCGTCTGGAACTTCGCAGCGAGCCTCCCGGCAAAGGCGGTCGACTCCTCCGTGATCTCCTGCCGGAACTGGAGCAGGCTCTCAATCTTCTCCCGGTTGCGGTCGTAGAACTTCAACGCGTCGGTCAAGTCTTTCATGGTGCGTTCTCCTGCGAGATGATCCAAAGCCGAAAGCCAATCCAGAAACGCCGCGCACCAGCGCACATCCGCCCGCGCCAGGGCTTCCGGCATAAAGCGACGCACGTGCTTGAGGAAGGTCGCTACGCTCATGCAAGGCGTGGCACCGCCCTCGGGTTGCGCCTCTACGATCGGGGTGAGAAAAAGCACTTGCGCTTTGGAGTCGCCCGCTTCCGGCGCAACGTCTGAGCGCGTGATCACCCGAAGGCGTGTGCGAGCGGTGGTAATCTCCACGCCACCGGGGAAGGGGCGAACGTCAACCACTTGCCGGGGCGGAGGCTCCGTCTCGCCCTCCACGCCACGCAGGAGCGCGGCGAGCACAAGGTCGCCCAGCCCATGCTCCCGGCGACTATCAGCGAAGAAGGCAAGTTGCGACCACAGCGCATCCAGAGCGCCGGGCAAACCGTCGAAGAGCGTCCGCCTCGGCGCACGCCACGCGAGAGCCCGGAATTCCAGGGCGAGCTGATCGAGTTTCGCCTGCGTAAGCATAATAGATTCAGTCTACCACATTTCCCGCACTGGGGCTGCGCTGTATGCTATACTGCCCGCATCATGGTTATCGAGATTACCAGCCACGCCAATCCCCGCATTAAAGAAGTCTATCGCATGCGCCAGCGGAGTCACCGCGACGACGCCGGCAAGATGATCGTCGAAGGCTACCGCGAGATCCACCGCGCCCTCGACCATGGCTACCGCCCCACCGCGCTTTTCTTCTGCGAGGAGTTGTGGTTGAAGCACGAGAACGAGCCAACCATCGTCCGGCGATGCGAGGAACTCGGCGCGCAGCTCCTCTCCTGCTCTCGGCGTGCCTTCGAGTGGATCGCCTACCGTGAGCGCCCCGACGGTCTCCTCGCCGTTGGCCCCCAAGTCGCCTGCAAGCTCTCCGACATCCCCTTGCCCGCAGACGCCCTGGTGCTCGTTTGCGAATCCATCGAAAAACCCGGCAACCTCGGCACCATGCTCCGGAGCGCGGACGCTTCCGGCGCGAGCGCGGTGATCGTCTGCGACCCGTGCACCGACATCCATAACCCCAACGTCGTCCGCGCCTCCACGGGCACCCTCTTTACGCTCCCCGTCGCCGTCGCCACCGCGCAGGAGACCATCGCCTGGCTCAAGGCGAACAATTTCGGCATCCTCGCCGCGACGCCCCACGCCGAGAAGCTCTACTTCGAGCAAGACCTCACCGGGCGCGTCGCCCTGTGCCTCGGCAGTGAACAATACGGGCTTACCGAAACCTTCATGAAAGACGCCGGCTTGCGCGTGCGCATCCCCATGCTTGGCGTTGCCGACAGCTTAAACGTCTCCGCCGCCGGGAACATCCTCCTCTCCGAAGTCGTCCGCCAACGCATCCTCGCCGGCACCGTTACCCCGCCTCCCGCCGAGCCGTGGCACGGCGAGGGCACGCACGACCAGTAACCCCCGCGCCCGCTACTCCCCCTTCGCTTCCCACACGCTGACCGCTCGCGCCAGCACCGTTCCCGCGCCGTCAACCACCACGTGCCCGAACGCGCCCGGCTCTCCTGCCACCGTCCGCGCCGTTACCTCGTCTCCGAGCTTCGCCGCTTGCTTGTACTCAATATCCAACTTCCGGGGCACGGCGTTAAAGTACACCGCTTCCGGGAGCGACTCAAGCATCCACTCCAAGTAGTGCACGTTGTTCACATGGCGGTTCGCATCGATCTCTGACCGGCGCACGGTAAAGGTCTTCTCCGCCACACCTTCCGCGCCCGCCCCCACCTCGGGGAAGCGTTCGGCGCAGAGACCAAAGTTCAGCACCCCCGCGTGCGCCAACGCCTGAATCGTCTCCGGCGGACGCAACAGCCTGCCTTTTATAAAGTCCACGTAGAGCCATTCGCTCGACGCGGTGAGCAGTTTCTCCCCCGCCGCCGTCTCCAAGGCGAACTGACGCTCCGCGAGCAGTTTCCGCCGAACGCCGCTCGGCCACGTGGTGAGCACGCACGCTTCGCGCCACGCCGGCGGGCGGACGATGTCGAGCGCGAGACGCCCCAGCATCCAGGTATGCCCTTCGCTCTGCAACGCCTGAATCCCGACCCCCAGCTCAGCGGCGTGAAGTCCCGCCACCTCCTGCAACGCATTCGCCAACGCCGGGAGTGACGCCTCGAAGCGTACCCCGCACGCGCTCGCCGGGAAGGTGATCGGGCGCGTTAAGAGGTGATCGGGTTTCGTTTCTGCGTTTTCGAAGTTCATACTCTCAAGCATAGCACACCGCCCCCGACGCCGTCCGCCTTCCTCCCCCGGAAAACGAAAAGAGCCGCTCGCGGGTTTTCCCGGTGCGGCTCTCGAATAACGGGCTAACCCGCTTAGAATTACCACTGCGATTCACGCGGTGCGCCGTAATCCCGGCGGGGAGGACGCCCTGCGCCACCACGACCGCCGAATCCACCGCGACCACCGCCGAATCCACCACGGCTTCCGCCACCGAAACCGCCACGCCCGCCACGACGCTCTTCGCGGGGCTTGGGTTGCGATTCGTTCACGCGGATCGTCCGACCGTCCAAATCCGTGCCATTGAGCGCGGCGATAGCGGCATTCGCTTCCTCGGCGTTAGGCATCTCAACGAAGCCGAAGCCCTTGGAGCGGTTGGTCATGCGGTCAACGACCACACGAGCGGAGGAAACCTCGCCAAAGGCGGCGAAGGCGGCGCGGAGAGCATCGTCGTCCGTCGCATAGGCAAGATTGCCAACATAGATATCCATAGGGATACGTTCCTAACAGGTTGCCGCTAACACACTTGTTTGGTCAGCAACCCGCATCCCACGGCAGGGGAACGGTGCCAACAGGCAGTGAAACCCAAAGGGGGCAGTCCCCTCCCAAAAAGTTCCGAACATCATAGCGCGTTACGCATAAAAACGCAAGCCGGCAAAAGCAGAAAACCGCTCCCGCCAATCCACCCCCGCGCTCCGGCTCTCAGTCCTCGTCCATGCCACTCATTTCCTCAACATACGCCTGCAAGAGGTCATCCAGAGCCGCATTAAACTTCCGCTCGCACGACTTCCGGATCGAGTTGTACGTGTCCTGCTCCTCTTTCAGCTTCGCAATTTCGGCACTGCACTTCGCGAGAATCCCTGCCTCGCGGGAGTCCTTCTTCTGCGCGCTATTGCCCGAGGTGCTTTCGCTGTACCTTCCTCCGCTGGTTGAGGAGGTCGAGTATGTCGGCACTGTCCGCGAGCGTCCGACACCGGAGGCGACCTTTCCATAGAGCGAGAGCTCTGCGGAAATCCCGCTGTCCACCCATTCGAGGGAAGAGATAACGGCAGTGTACTTCTCCAAGAGGATCATCACATTGTCGTCGAACTTCTCGACGTCGAACTCCACGCCGTCGAGGATCTTGATCCAGGCGAGGAAATCTTTTAGCGTTGCCCGCACCTGCTCCATCCCCCGACTCCGCGCCTCGGAAGACGTCTCTACCAGTTGGACGCACTTCTCGCGCAGAATCTCGCGCTGAACGGACGAGAGCGAGGGTTTCGTGCTCGTTGAAGTCTTGCGCGTGGTGGTGCCTAAGGTTTGGCTCTGCTTCCCGACGCCGTTCATTTGGTTGAGCTGGTCGCGCAGATCCGTCCGCACTTCGGAGAGTTTGCGGTGCGCCGGGGTAACGTCCTGTATCGGCTTACCGCCATTCTGCGAGGAGCCGACACGTCGCCGATACGCCTGCGAGGTCGAAGGAGTGAAGATGAAGCACGCGAGTAGGAGCAAGAGCAGGAGACCGCGACTCACGCCGAGGGGCGAGAAAAGCCGGGCATTTTTCACGGGCTTATACGGCGCGGACGTCGAACGATTGGGATGCGTTACACACATGGCTCTGTTCCTTTCGGTTAGGCGTTAACGAACTGCCACCTGCAGGAGCCGTGCGCAAGGTTGGGACAACGCAACAGCCGAGTAGAACCCCTACGAACGACTGCCGGACACTTCCCCGCCGAAGCGGTTGTTGCCCCACGCTTGACTGGAACAAGAGCGACACACCCTTCCTACCAGTACCACGTTACCTACAAATGACACTCTAACTCTACCACACCCCC
>CAVDHG010000085.1:0-8883 GCA_963608725.1 Agathobacter rectalis
GGGGTGGAGGGGCTAGAAAGAGGGGGTTGACAGGCTTGTACAGGGGGGGGGGTATACTCTTTAATTGATTTCGCCCTATTCGAGTCTTGGATGGCTGGGATGACGAAAAAGGCAGAGTCGGTTCTTGTTGACTCGCGGTTTTACGGAGGAAAGAGAATGGGAACGTTTGAGATGAAGAGTGGGAAGTTACTCCCAGTGTTGTGCTTGGTGGCGTTGGGGGTTGGGGTATTGCTCATTAACCTCTTTTGGGTGCCTGATCATGATGCGCTCACGTATGCCTTCGGGGGGATGTGCACGACGGAACAGTCGATGCGTGTTGCCTCGTTTGCGGATATTGTTCGCCAGCAGATGGTGGATTACGTAACGCCGGGTGGGAATGGGCGCGTATTCGTTCACGGCACGTGTGCGTTCTTTATGGGGTTCAAGTTGTACACGCTCTTCAAGCTCTTGAATACCGCGATGTGGTGTCTCTTTACCTGGCTCGTCTTGCGGACGGGTGGGCTGACCCGGGAAAAGACATCGCTATGGGGCTGGGCGTTCGGCTCGGCGGTCGTCTGGTGGGTTTGCTGGTATGGAGAGACCGCGATTAACGCAGCATTTGCGATAAACTACCTTTGGACGGCGACAGCGACGCTGATCTTCTTCGCGCTCTGGAATAGGCTTCGGTGGTGGATGGTGCCCTTTGCATTCCTATACGGTTGGTCGCAAGAGTGCTTCGTGCTTCCGGCACTGGCGGCTCTTGGCGGGAGCATGGTGGTGCGGTCGATTGTCGAACGCCGTCGCGCCTTCACGTGGCAACAAGCCCTTGCGTGGCTCCTCATCTTCGCCGGTGCGTGTTGCCTTTGCCTTAGCCCGGCATCCGGAGCGCGTGTGTCGAAGATGTTCGCCGATGGGATTACGCCGTTTGTCCTTGCCACGCTTAGGATGCAAGGCTCGTTCGTCCTCATGCTGTGGCCCGCGGTTCTCCTTATAGGTATATTGATCGCGCTGTGGCGGAGGAGGCGGGAGTGTAATTCGCTGGGGGCGTTCGGGAAGACGTTCCTGCCGTCGCTGGAGTGGTGGCTGTACCTCGTGGCAAGTTATGGGCTATTCTTGCTGACGGGAACCGGGGGGCAAGGAGGGTATGTGCGCTTGGCGTTTCCTACTTGCGTCGCAGTCTTGATTTTGGCTTTGCGGTATCGGCAGTGGATGCCACGCCTGCGCAGGCTGTGGGGAGTTGGGATGATTGTGGTGTTGGGGTGGCTTGGGGTAACGGTTTATCTGCAGTTCCGCGTGCACTATCAATCGTTAGGAGCGTGCGTTCAGCGGTATTGCGAAGACCCGCAGGGAATTACGTTTCGAGAACATGTTCCGGTTGGGCTTTTCGTGCAGAGTTTCTGGCGAGGTTCCTATCACGTCGGGGGAAGGATTGCGCTCAGGATTGACACGCACCATGAGAAGCTGATGACAATCTTTGCGCCGTGGCTCTATCACACGCTTTATCTCAACCCGGAGGTGTACTTTGCCGAGGCAGAAGCGGTGCCGGGGACGCGGTGTTTCATTTCGCCCAAGGCTCCACACGTGTTGGTGGCGAAGGGCGACGTTGTCCCAACCGAAGCGGAGTTCTCGGTGATGAAGGTTCGCCTCACTCCGCCCAAGAAGGAGATTTCTAAATGGATCCCGGGCAGATTGTACGTCTTGTTTAAGCACGAAGAGGATATGGAGCAGAATATTCCGTCTTCTCGCTTTGTCTTCACGGCGAAGGATGGGAAGGTGTATACGATTTTCTCCGGGGAGGGGGAAGGTTGGCGATAAGGGTGAAGAGGAAGAGGTGGCACCCAGATCGCGGGTAAGGCTTGACCGCGTGCGGGGTGGCGCGGTATACTGTTGGACTAGTTTCACCCGATTGTTGGATGGACAAAAGGAAAGCATTATGGCAAAGATCAAGTTCGCTGATGAAACCGAGAACATCACAACGCGTAAGGAGTTCCCGCTCGCGAAGGCACAGAAGGTGCTGAAAGGCGAGATCGTCGCCGTCTTAGGTTACGGCGTGCAGGGGCCTGCGCAGTCGCTCAACATGCGCGACAACGGCATCCAAGTAATCGTCGGTCAGCGGAAGAGCACGAAGAAGAACAGCTCGTGGCAGCGCGCCATTAAGGATGGCTGGGTGCCCGGCAAGACGCTCTTCGATATCGAAGAGGCTGCCAAGCGCGGGACGATCGTGATGATGCTCACGTCGGACGCTTCGATCAAGCCGGTGTGGAAGCAGATTAAGAAGTACATGACGCCGGGCAAGGCGTTGTATTTCTCGCACGGCTTCGGCTATCAGTATCGCGACCTGACGGGCGTGGAAGCTCCGGAAGGCGTGGATGTGATCATGGTCGCTCCCAAGGGCTCGGGCACGTCGGTGCGCCGTAACTTCCTCGCGGGCGTGGGTATCAACAGCTCCTACGCGGTGGAAGTCAACGCCACGGGTAAGGCTCTGGAGCGGACGCTCGCTCTGGGCATCGCGGTGGGCTCGGGGTACCTCTTCCCGACCACGTTCGAGCGCGAAGTAACGTCCGACCTCGTGGGCGAGCGGGGCACGTTGATGGGCTGCCTGCAGGGAATTCTCTCGGCGCAGTATACGACGTTGCGCAAGCACGGGCACAGCCCCTCCGAGGCGTTCAACGAGACGGTCGAGGAGTTGACGCAGTCGCTCATCCGCCTGGTGGACGAGAAGGGCATGGACTGGATGTATTCCAACTGCTCGGCGACGGCTCAGCACGGTGCGCTGAAGTGGGCTCCGGAATTCGAGAAAGCCACGCGCCCCGTCTTCGAGAAGCTCTATAAGTCCGTGGCGACCAAGACGGAAGCCAAGGCGGTTATCCGCGACTGCGGGCGCAAGGACTACAAGGAGAAGCTCGAAGCCAAGCTCGCGAAGATTCGCAATAGCGAGATGTGGCGCGCCGGTGCGGCAGTGCGTGCGCTCCGCCCGCATGAAGCGGCGAAGGCAAATGCGGCGACGGCTGCAGGCGTCGGCGGGCGTGCTTCTAACTAATAGGGCGTAACGCCTTTCACGATTGCGGGGCACGCTTTCGGGCGTGCCCCGTGTGTTATAATGCGAGGCATGAGAGGTTATCCTGATTTGCGCTTGAGGCGGGTGCGCCGGACGCCGGGCATTCGCGCCTTGTTCGACCTTGAGATGCCGTCGCCCTCGAAGTGGTGTTACCCGATGTTCGTCGTGCCGGGGGCGGGGAAGAAGGAGGAGATTGCCTCCATGCCGGGGCAGTATCGGTGGTCGGTGGATCGACTGGAGGAAGCGGTCGAGCCGGTGGTGCGTCAGGGGGTCGGGTCGGTGTTGCTCTTCGGTCAGACGGATGGCGCGAAGGACAACGGGGGCTCGGCGGCGTGGGATGAGCATGCGCCGGTGCAGGAAGCGGTTCGGAAGTTGAAACGCGCCTTCCCCGAGCTGACGGTTATGACGGACGTTTGCCTGTGCGCCTATACGAACCATGGGCACTGCGCACCGTTGCGCCCGGATGGTTCGCTGGATAACGATGCCGGGTGCGCATGTCTGGCGAAGGTGGCGCTGTCGCATGCGGCGGCGGGAGCGGATGTGGTGGCTCCCTCGGCGATGATGGATGGGCAGATCGCTGCGATTCGGGAAGCCTTGGCGGAGAACGGTCTTAATGGCACGCTCCTCATGGCGTACTCCACGAAGTTCGCCTCGGCGTGCTACGGTCCATTTCGGGATGCGGAGGGCAGTGCGCCGGTGGCGGTGCCGGGGATGCCGGCGGATCGCAAGGGCTATCAGGCGTCTTTCCGCAACCCGCGAAACGCGTTGATGGAGTCGGAGCTGGACGAACAGGAGGGGGCGGACATCCTCATGGTGAAGCCCGCGCTCTTCTATCTGGACGTCTTGCAACAGGTGCGGGAGCGGACGCTCCTACCGGTGGCGGCGTATAACGTGAGCGGGGAGTATGCCATGTTGATCGCCACCGCGCAGAAGGGATGGGGAGATCTGGGCGACCTCGTGCGCGAGAGCACGGCGGCAATCGTCCGCGCTGGGGCAGACTTCATCATCTCTTACTGGGCGTCGCGCTACGACGAGATCTTCCGCGCATGAAGCGGAGCATCGAGACCTTCCTGGACGTGATGGCGTATGTCCGCGGGCTCGCTCCTCGGACGATTGATGCGTACCGGAGCGACCTCGCTTCGCTCACCGCGTTTCTGGAGGCGCGGGGGCGGAAAGACTGGGCGGAGGTTGCGGATGCGGATTTGCTCGCCTACTTTAAGGACTTGAAGGAGCGTGGCTACGCCGAGACGTCGCTCCTCCGGCAGACCGCTACGGTGCGCGTCTTCTTTGCGTGGCTCCTTGAAGAGAATCGCATCCGCTTCTCGCCGGCGGACACGCTGGTTCAGGGGAAACGTCCTCTGCGCTTGCCACGCACGTTGGGGGAGGGCACGGTGAATGCGCTGATCGACCGCGTGGACGGCTCGGACGCTGCTTCGATTCGGGATCGCGCCCTGCTGGAGGTGCTTTACGGAAGCGGGTTGCGCTGTGGCGAAGTCTGCGCACTGAACCTGCACGATGTGGATCTGGAGGGAGCGGTACTGCGCGTCCACGGGAAAGGAAGGAAGGAGCGGATGGCTCCCTTCGGTGAGGCAGCGAAGAAGGCGTTGCAGGCGTATCTTACGTGGCGCGGAGAATTCATCGCGACGTTTCGCAAGGGAGCGTTGGAGGCAGACCTCTCCACTCCCGATGCCCCCCTCTTCCTCTCCAAGACGGCGCGACGCCTCGCCGAGAGCCGGGTCAGCGAAATCGTGCACCGGCGCATTCACGCCTTCTTACCGCCGGGCGCGGACGCCACGCCGCACACGTTGCGCCACGCCTTCGCTACGCATTTGCTCGAGCACGGTGCGCCGTTGATGGACATCCGGGACTTGCTGGGGCATGCGTCCATCTCCACCACGCAGATTTATACCCACGTTGCCGATGCGCGTCTGCGCGAGACCTTCGATCGTTGCTTCCCCCGCAAATGACCGCCTTTGCGCCACTCTTTCACGTCGTCTTCCTCGTGGTGCTGGCAACGAGTTTTCTCCTCTTCTTGGTGTGGGCGTTGTTTACGCGTAGGCGAGGCGCGTTCTGGTTGAACGTGTGCTTCGCGCTCCTTTTCCTTGCCCTGCTGGCGCATCAGGCGGGGTGGCAGTTGAGCGGATTTGGGTCGCTCGGATTCCAGAAGTTCCAACGTCGCTACGACAGTCGCCCCAGCACGTTGGCGCGGACGAGCGAACGGCGTGGGAGGCTTCTCGACCGCGATGGAAAGGTCCTCGCGCAGGCGATTCCGGGGAAGCGGTGGGGACACGACACGCCCCTCGGCGCTGCCGCGCTCCACGTGGTGGGCTATGCGTCGCGAGAGTACGGGCTGAGCGGGCTTTCGCGCGTCTTCGATGCGCGCCTCTGTGGCGTTCCCCCGCCGGGCGAACAGCCGACGCTCTTTGCGCGTGCCGAACCGCAAGACATCCGCACCACGCTCGATAGCACCTTGCAACAGGTCGCGTTCGAAGCGTTGCAAGGACGCAAGGGTGCCGTTGTGGTGCTTGAGCCGACGACGGGCGACATCCTTGCGCTCGTCTCTTCGCCTTCGGTCGATGAAGCGGATCTGCGCTCCGCGATGACCGACACCGCCCACGCTCCGCTCCTCAACCGCGCCACGCAGGGACTCTACCCGCCGGGTTCCGTCTTCAAGCTATTCACCGCCGCCCTCGCGCTCACCTGCAATAAGGCAACTTCCTACGCCTGCCCGCCTTCGGGTTGGGCACCCGCCCTCTACACAAAGCCTATCCGCGACACCCACCCGCGCCCGGCGGACGACCCGATGCTGGCGTTGCGCCCGGCGTTCGCGGAGAGTTCGAACATCTGGTTCGCTAAGGCTGCGGTGGCGTGCGGTTGGACGCGCTTTTCCGCGTCAATCAAGCAGTGCGCCGTGGACAACGCCTTTACGCTTGCTTCGTGCGGAGAGCGGAGTTTCGGAACCGCCTCCGGGCGCGTCCCCGACCTTGCGACCTCTCCCAATCGCGTGGCGTACTTGGGCTTCGGACAAGGCGACCTGCGCGTAACGCCGCTTCATATTGCCGTGCTGACTGCCTCCGTGGCGAATGGCGGGCTCGCCGTCTTCCCCCACTTGGAGGCTGGGGCAAAAACCGAGACTCGGCGTTTCTGGTCGCCCGAGGTGGCTGAACGCGTCCGACTTCTTATGCGTGCTTCCGTGCTGGAAGGAACCTCTCGCGGGATTGCCATGCCGGGGCTGACGGTGTGTGGCAAGACGGGGACAGCCGAAACGTCCGGACGCGACCATGCGTGGTTTACTTGCTTTGCTCCGGCGGAGCACCCGCGCATTGTGGTAACTGTGCTTGTCGAGAATGGGGGCTTCGGCGCAGCAACGGCTCTACCCGTGGCAAAGAAGATTCTCCAAGCCTGGCAGAAAAAGGATAGCCGGCGCAGGAGTAACTTGACAAGTGGGGCGGATTTACGGGATAATAAGGCGCAGTGGTTTATTTAGGCGCACTATGAAATTCTTCAAGACAACATGGTATGTCTTCATCGGGATTGCCCTATTCGTCAACGCAGTGTTGGCGACGCGGTGTTTGTTCCCGAAGTGGCGCGTCAAAGAGGAGAGCCTCGCCCTTCGCGCAGAGTTGCAGGAGCAGGTCGCAACGCGCAAGCAGGACATCTCCGTCCTGAAACGGAAAATCGATCGCTTCTATTCCTCCCGCTGGTTCGTTGAACAGTTGGCGCGGGCAAACCACCGCGTGGCGGAGAACGAAATTGTTTTTATCTTCGACGAGTAGCACCCCTCGCCCCTGCGCGAGCACCTCTGCGTTGCGTCTAAGGTGCCCCTCGCCATGATCCCGAAAGAATTACTCATCTTCGCCGGGCGCGGAGCCTACCCCGAGTACGTCTTGCAGGGCGCACGCGCCGCCGGGGTCGAGCGCATCTTCGTTGCTGGCGTGCGCGGACTCGTCTCCCGGCACCTCCTCCGTGCGGCAGATGAATCGGTCGTCTTCGGCATTGGCGAATTGCAAAAGGCGTTGGACTGGCTTGCCGAACGGCGTGTGGCGCATATGCTCCTCGCCGGGCAGATCACCCCGACCGCTCTCTTCTGCACGCGCTTTGACGCCCTTACGCGTCAGATTCTCGCCTCGCTCCCCGTCAAGAATGCGCACACGATTTTCGGGCGCATCATTCAAGAGATTGAGCAACGCGGAGCGCGCGTCATCCCCGCTTCGTGCTTCATGGGCGCACACCTGCCGGGCGTGGGGGTGTTGACCCATCGCGCTCCCGACGCCCGTGAGCAAGCGGATATCGACTTCGGGTTCCGCGCTGCAATGGGCGTCTGTGCGCTGGACATCGGGCAGACGCTGGTCCTGAAGGAAGGAATGGTCTTGGCGGTCGAAGCGTTGGAAGGGACGAATGCCACGTTGCGACGCGCCTCCAAGCTCGGGGGCAAGGGTGGCGTGATGATCAAGGTCGCCAAGGCAGAGCACGACATGCGCTTCGATATCCCCGTCTTCGGCGAGCATACCGTGAAGGTGTGCCATCGATGCGGGATTTCGGCGGTTGCCTTCCAAGCTGGTCGCCTCGTGATGATCGACCTCCCGAAGGTCGTGGCTCTGGCGGACAAGTATGGCATAACGCTCGTAGGCATCGATTCCGGTCTGCCTCCGGCTCCGACCGAGCCAACCGATGATGTCGCTCCCCGGCAACCCTGACCGGGGTCTTTTTGTTTACACAGCGCACGCCCCGAGCGCGTGCATAGCTCTAACACCTCCGCGGGAGAAGGTCAAACCATGTTCCACCTCATCCAACACGCCCTCGCCGAGCACATCTTAATGGAATTGCGCAACGAGCAAACCTCTATGGTGCGCTTTCGCGAGTTTGTGCGCCGGTTGGGTATGCTTGTTGGGGCAGAGGCGTTGCGCGACGTTCCCCGCCAACCCCAAACCGTTACGACGCCTTGCGGGGTGGCGCAGGGATCTTGCCTTGCCGAACCCGTGGTGATCGTGCCGGTTTTGCGTGCGGGGCTGACCTATGCCGAGGGCGTCGCAACTCTGTTTCCGGAAGCCAGCATCGGGCATATCGGGCTTTACCGCGACGAGCAGACGCATCGCCCCGTGCCGTACTTCAGTAAGCTCCCCGGCAACCTCGCGACGAGTCGCGTCCTTGTGGTCGACCCCATGTTGGCAACGGGTTATTCTGCCGTTGCTGCCGTGGAGACGCTGATTCGGGCGGGCGCGAACCCGGCGAAAATCCAATTCTTGGCACTCGTCGCTGCGCCTGAGGGCGTGAACTGCTTTGAAAAGGTATACCCGGATATTGGCGTCTGGGCGTTCGCCCTGGATGAACGGCTCAACGACAAAGCCTATATCGTTCCCGGTTTGGGCGACGCCGGCGACCGCCTTTTCGGCACCTGCTAACTCCGCCTCCCCCTCCCCAATCCACCAAATCTACTTTTTCGCTCTTTTTCTCCCCACCCCCGCAACCGCGATTGAGGTGTCTCCGCACTGCGTTTGACCCGATCGCGGTGCGGAGACCGGGGAAACTCGGTTGCGGGCGGTTTCCGGGAGAGACCGGGGCGAGTTTGCATAAGTGCTTGAGTTTTCGAAGGGCGGGCGGGGTGGATTTCGCGATAAGGGCTTGACGGAGTAGGGGATGTGGCGAAAATGGGGAGAGTAGGGGGCAGAGAGGGGGCAAAAGTGAACCCAAAAACCGGGGTCTCCGCACCGCGATCGCCCGGTCTCCGCCTCGCGTTTCCCTCAAACTTGACGCAGAGACACCTCAAACTCGGTTCGCCCCCACTTCTCTCCGCAACCGAGTTTGCTCGGTGTCCGCACCGCGTTTGGGGGAGACGCGGTGCGGAG
>CAVDHG010000086.1:0-8743 GCA_963608725.1 Agathobacter rectalis
GCCCGGGCGTCGGGTAAGGGTCTTGACCAAGGATGACAACGCGGGTTTGCGCGAGAGCGCAGAGTTGGAGCGCAGCATACACGCACGGCTCGGGAGGCAAGGTGTCCCCCTGCGCGTAGGCGTTGGCGACGGCTCGGCGGAGTTCGGCGAAGGCAGGCGTCCGCAGGAAAGGGAGGAGAGCCTCGCGCCAATCGGTCTTCATGCGTCTTTCTTCTTGGAGGAGCGGCGCGGACGGAAGTCGGGGACGGGGTGCGCGGGGAGGTAGGGCTTGCGGAAGGCTTCGTCGAAATCGAAGAGGTTATGGAAGTCCGCCTTAGAATCGCCCTTGTTGGTGCCGAAGACGCCGACCTTGACGAGGTTGAATACCATTTCGCCAATGTCATCGGTGGCGTGGATGTTGCAGGCGTCCAGGACGTCGGAAGCGAAGGCGCCGTAGCGACTGGTGAAGTATTCGCGGAAGGTATTTGCGAGGGTTTTGCCGGAGACTTGGTTGGCGTCCGAATCGTCTGTTTCCCGTTGGCGTTGGAGGGCGAGGGGGAAGATGTCCGAGAGGATCTCATACGCCTTGCGCGGGTAGCGCGGGTCGTCTTTTAGGATGCGGGAGATGGCGTCGTCGAAGTTCTCGTTTCTCATGCGCTTGTCCTCACGGGGACTCCGGCGGTGCGCAAGAAGTCCTTAATGCCTTGGCAGGTGTAGCCCATGGTGTGCACCATGGAGGCGACGAGGGCGGCATCGGCGTGCGCGAGCTGGAAGACGTCGACGAGGTGCTGGGGTTTGCCCGCACCGCCCGAAGCAATCACCGGCACCTTCACCGCGTCGCTCACCTTGCGCGTCAGCTCCAGCTCGTAACCCTCGCGCACGCCATCGGTATCGATCGCGTTCAGGCAGATCTCCCCCACGCCCAGAGCCACGGCTTCCTGCGCCCACTGAACGGCATCGCGACCGACAGGCTCGCGTCCGCCACGGATGACGACTTCGTAGCCCGAGGGGAAGGAGGCGGTGTCCGCCACGCGCCGGGCGTCCATGCCGAGCACCACGCACTGGCGTCCGAACGCCCGCGCCCCCTCGGCAAGAATCTGGGGAGACTCGACGGCGAGGGAGTTGAGCGAAACCTTGTCCGCTCCAGCCAGTAGCGCGGCACGCATATCCTCCACGCCCCGGATTCCGCCGCCGACGGTAAAGGGAACGGTCAGCGCACGCGCCGCACGCGCCACCATGTCGAGGTCGCAACGGCGGTGCTCCGCGCTGGCAGTGATGTCGTAGAAGACGATCTCATCCGCCCCGCCGGTGCAGGCACGGGTCGCCATCTCCACGGGATCACCAACGTCGACATTGCCTTGGAACTTGACGCCCTTGGTCACGCGTCCGTTGCGCACGTCAAGGCAGACGATGAGTCGCTTTAGGAGCATACGCCCCTCCACGCGAGAAAGTTTTTTAAGAGCTTCGCGCCGGCTTCGCCACTGCGCTCGGGGTGAAACTGCGTTGCCACAAGAGAGCCACGGGCGAGAGCGGAAGCGAAGGTAAGCGCGCCATATTGCGTCCGCCCCGCGATATCGGATTCGTGGGCAGGGCGAGCGAAGTAGGAGTGGACGAAGTAGAAGGCGGCATCTTGCTCCACGCCTTCGAAGAGCGGGTGCGGGGAGTGGCGGACGGTGTTCCAGCCCATGTGGGGAATCTTCTCAGCGGGGCTGAGCACGGAGGCGAAGTCCTCGCATTGCCCGGGGATCAAGCCGAGAGCAGGCGTCCCGCCATCCTCGGCAGAAGCGTCGAGCAAGAGTTGCATCCCCAGGCAGATTCCCAGGATGGGCGTGCCGGCATTGAACGCCCGGCTTAAGAGGGCGTCGAAACCGCGTTCGCGCACGCCAGCCATCCCCGACGCCGCCGAGCCCACGCCCGGAAAGACAATGTGCCCGCCCGAGTAGGCACCCGCCTCCGCAATCACCTGCGGGCGAGCACCCAACCGTTCAAACGCCAAGCACACACTGGTGAGGTTGCCCGCGCCGTAGTCGAGAATGGTAACCATGGGGCGATTATAGCAAAGCCCGGGAAGTCGCCCCCGCAGGCTTACGCCTTGCGAGCGAGGGATTCGAGGATGGGCTTAACCATCCAGCTCCCGCCCACGCACACCACGCCCTTGACGGCAAGCCAGTCGGGCATCGTCGCCTCAGAGACGCCACCGGTGGGCATGACGCAGACGCCGGTATGCCCCAGGGCTGAAAGGATACTCTTCAGCATCGGGATACCTCCGGCGTCGCGTGCCGGGAAGAACTTGACCATCTTGCATCCGGCTTTGATCGCTGCCATGAACTCGCTCGCCGTCGCCACGCCCGGGACGAAGGGCAAGCCGATCTCCTGCGCTTTGCGGACGATGGCGGGGTCGAAACCGGGGGCAACGGCAAACTCGGCTCCGGCATCCTTGGCGCGGAGAAGCTCGTCCTCAGAAAGGACGGTGCCGGCACCAACGAAGACGCCGGGGACTTGCGCCTTGATGCGCCGAATCCCTTCCTCGGCAGCAGGCGTCCGGAAAGTTACTTCCGCGGCGGCGATCCCCTGAGCGAGCAGGGCTTGCGCCAGCGGGACAGCCTCGTCGGGCGTGTTCAGGACAATCACGGGCACCACCTTCGCGGTGCGGAAACGGTCAATCGTAGCTTGCATGTGGATTCGATTCCTTCTTGAGATTTAACGGAAAAGGGCTCGGGCGTTCTCGCAGGAGACGGCGCGTACCAGAGTGCCGACAGCCGAGAGGTCGCGGGGGAGCAAGCCGTCGCGCAGGTCGCGACCGAGCATTCGGCAGAGTATCCGGCGGAAGTACTCGTGCCGGGGGACGGAGAGGACGCTCCGGCTGTCGGTGAGCATCCCCGGGAATTGGTGCAAGCAGCCGAGTGCGCTGATGGCGTTGAGGTTCTCCTCCATGCCGTCCTTCTGGTCGAGGAACCACCACGCGGGGCCGAGGTTGACGCGCCCGCCGGGGGTGCCGTCCTGGAAACTCCCGCAGAGCACCGCGAGCATGGTGGTGTCCTTGGGGTTGAGATTGTAGAGGATGGTGCGCGGGAGTGCGTGCTCGGAAGCGAGCGTGCTCAGGTGCTGCGCCAGAGGCTCGGCATACGCGAAGTCGGCAATCGCATCGAAGCCCGTATCCGCACCGAGGGCGGTATACATGGCTTGGTTGGGATTGCGCAGAGCTCCGATGTGAAGCTGGCGCACCCAGTTCGCCTCCGCATCCAGCCGGGCGAAGAAGAGGAGCATCCACGAGGCAAAGGCGGCGCGAGCTTCGGGACCCGGCTCGGCGCCGGCGCGGACGGCGTCATACGTGGCGCGGGCGTCGGCGTCGGTCGCGGGAGGCGCGAAGGATTCCACGGAGTAATCCGAAAGGCGGCACCCATTCTCGTGGAAGTACGCATGGCGTTCGCGCAGGTGCTCGAGCATGGCGTCGAAGGAGCGCGAGACGTCCCGCAGGGCGAGGTGCCGACCCGGTCTCCACGTGGGGCGCATGGTCAGCCCGTCATTGCGAGCGTTCTGCGTGCGGTGCTCCTCCAAGGCGTCGTCCGGGTCATCCGTGGTGCAGACGAGGCGCACGCCCAGCCGAAGGAGGATATCGCGAGCACCGTTGCCGGGCGCGGAGAGGAGGGCATTGGCGCGGCTCCAAACGCTCTCCGCCGTCTCGGGGCAGAGGAGCACGTCATCGATGCCGAAGACCCGCGCAAGCTCAAGGTGGCTCCAATGGTAGAGCGGATTGCGCAACATCTTAGGGAGCGTCGTCGCCCACGCGATAAACTTGGAGTGGTCGTCCGCTGCGCCCGTAATCAACGCCTCGGGCACGCCCACCGTGCGCATGGCGCGCCACTTGTAGTGGTCGCCCCCGAGCCACGCCTGCGTGATATTCGAGAACGTCCGATTCTCGGCGATTTCCCGCGGGTTCAAGTGGCAGTGATAATCGATCACCGGGCACTGCTCGGCGTAACCGTGGTACAGCTCCCGCGCTTCGGGCGTATCGAGGAGGAAGTCGGCGTGAATGAAAGCCTGCTTCATGGTTAGACGCCCGAGTACGCGAGGAACCCGCCATCCACGGGGATGACGATTCCGGTTACGAACGAAGCCTCCTCGGAGAGCAGGAAGCGCACCGCCCCGCAAAGGTCGGAGGGCTGACCAAACTTCCGCATCGGCGTCTTGGCGATCACCTTGTTGCCCCGCGCTGTCAACGTCTTACCATCCTGCTCCAACATCAGGAAGCGGTTCTGATTCGTGATGAAGAATCCCGGCGCGATGGCGTTCACGCGGATTCCCATCGGCGCGAGGTGCGTCGCGAGCCAACGCGTGAAGTTCTCAATCGACGCCTTAGCGGCGGCGTAGGCGGCGACCTTAGTGAGCGGTTGCGTCGCTGCCATGGAGGAGATGTTGAGAATCGCCCCACCGCTCCCGAGCATCTCCTTCGCGAAAACCTGCGAGGGGAGCAACGTCCCGATGAAGTTCAAGCGGTTGACGAACTCAAAGCCCTCCATCTGCAACCCGAAGAAGGATTCCTCCAGTGGCGTCTCAGGCGTCATTTGCTCGGCGGGGCAAGTGCCCTTGGGGTGGTTCCCGCCCGCGCCGTTGATCAAGATGTCCACGCGCCCCCACTTGGCGAGCACCGCATCCCGCGCTTTCTCCAGCGAGGCGCGATCCAAGACGTTGGCTTCCAGCGGGAGCGTCTCGGCGTACCCGCGCTTGGCGAGGGCTTCGGCGAAGGTCTTCGCGCTCTCGCCATGCAAGTCCAGAATCGCGACCTTTGCCCCGTGGCGCAACAGGTCTTCGGTGATCACCGAGCACAGCACGCCGGCTCCGCCCGTAACCACCGCCACCTTGCCATCCACGTCCGAACCGTGCAGCAGCCCATACTCCAGCCCGCGCAGTTCCGCCAGCCCAACCAGTCGCCCGCCATACGAGTAACCGCTGTAGCACGTCCGGCTCTTGTCAATCTCAAGCAACCGACCGTGATCCGGGCGCACCACGATCCCTTCGCCCCGCCTCGCTTCCTCTTCCAGGAGGAGCTTCATCAACCGCGGAATATCCACCTTCCCGCGCAGGTGGCAACCCGACTCCCGGAAACTGCCATCCTCTCCGAGCACCACATTGCGGAAGTGCACAAAGTGGACGCGCCGAGCGAACTCCTTAAATATCGCCACTTCGTCGTTCGTGCCCTCTGCGCCGAGCGAGCCGGTGCAGAGCGTCAGCCCCATGCATTCGCTGGGCACCTTCTCGCACATCTCGCGGATGTCCGAAGCGTCCGAGAGAATCCGGGGCAAGCCGAAGATCGGACGCGGCGGGTCGTCCGGGTGAATCGCCATGCGCATCCCCAGCTCCTCGCACAACGGCGCAAGCTCGTTCAGAAAGGCGTAGAGGTTCGCACGCAACGTGGCGTCGTCAATCCCGTCGTAGGTCTTGAGCAACTCCCGGAAGGCGTCGACCGTCAGGTTGTCCACCGTGCCGGGCAGACCCAGGAGGATGCTCTCCTCCGTCTGCTTCAACTCCGCGGGCGTTGCCTTCTCGAACCACGCCTTCGCCTTGGCGCGCAGAGCTTCCGGGTAATCCTTCTCTGCGCCCGGTCTCTTGAGCACGTAGAGGTCGAACGCCGCCACCGCCACGCCGTCGAACGCCAACACGCTCGCGCCGTCTTCCAGCGGGTAGTCCAGCCGGCTCCGCGTCCAGTCCAGGATCGGCATGAAGTTGTAACAGACCGTCTTAATCCCGCACTCGGCGAGGTTGCGCAACGTCTGCTTGTACGCTTCGATATAACGCTTGTAGTCGCCCGAACGCGTCTTGATGGATTCGTGCACCGGCACGCTCTCCACCACGCTCCACTCCATCCCTGCGGCGCGGACGGCTTCCTGGCGGGCGCGAATCTCGCCCACTTGCCACACCTCTCCGCACGAACGCTCATACAGCGCAGCGACCACATCCGTTACGCCCGCCTGCCGGATCTCCTTCAACGAGATCGCATCGCCATCGCCGAACCAACGCCAGCCCTGCTTCATCGCCGTTTCTCCTTTTATGCCTTAGCGATCGACACGTGCCGAACCGCCACCGACGAGTTTCTCAACCTCGGCGAGCGTTGCCATGGAGGTATCGCCGGGCGTCGTCATGGCGAGCGCACCGTGCGCCGCGCCGTACTCGACCGCCTGCGCAGCGTCGCCCTTCACGAGCAAGCCGTAGATCAAACCGGAGGCGAAGCTGTCCCCGCCACCCACGCGATCCAAGATTTCCAAGCCGGGGCGTTGCGTCGCTTCGTGGAACTGCCCGTCCGCCCAGCAGATCGCGCTCCAGTCGTTGACCGTCGCCGTCTTCACACTCCGCAACGTCGTGGCAACCACTTTGAAATTCGGATACGCCTTCACCGCTTCGCCAATCATGCGCTTGAAGCCGTCGATGGGCAGCGCGGACAAGTTTGCATCCACGCCCGGCACTTCAAGCCCCAGGCTCGCGGTAAAGTCTTCCTCGTTGCCGATCATCACGTCCACATACTTGGCGATCTCGCGATTCACTTCGCGGGCACGCGCCTGACCCCCAATCCCCTTCCAGAGGGAGGGACGGTAGTTCAGGTCGTACGACGTCATGGTGCCGTGCTTCTTCGCGCACTGGAGTGCCTCTATCGCGACTTCCGGCGTCGTCTCCGAGAGCGCGGCGAAGATACCCCCCGTGTGGAACCAGCGCACGCCCTCTTTTCCGAAGAGCGAATCCCAGTCGATGTCGCCGGGCTTGAGCTGCGCGATGGCGGTGTTGCCTCGATCCGAGCAACCCCGCGCCCCGCGCACGCCGAAACCGCGCTCCGTGAAGTTAAGCCCGTTGCGCACATTCCTGCCAATGCCGTCATACGCCGCCCAACGGATGTGCGAAGTGTCGACCCCGCCCTGTAGGATGAAGTCCTCGACCAACCGCCCCACCGGGTTATCGGCAAGCGCGGTAACCACCGATGCACGCAGACCGAAGCACCGACGCGCCCCACGGCAGACATTGTACTCGCCGCCGCCTTCCCAGACTGTGAAGGAGCGCGTGGTGTGAATACGCCCTTCGCCGGGGTCGAGCCGAAGCATCACTTCGCCGAGCGAAACCACATCCCAACGGCAATCGGTCGCCGCCTTCACATTGAGTAGAGCCATAACCAAATCCTTACGTTTACGATACGAGTTCATTCTCGTACTTTGAATAAGTAGTATACTCTCCCCCATTTTCCAAAAGCAACCCTTCTTCCCCGCTCCTCCCCCCTGCCGACAACTGTCTACACCCTCCCTCCCCCCTCGAACTCAATCGAACGAGAAAAGAAGATCAATTAGACGAGCGGGGCTACACGTAGCGCGTCAAATTCCACAGACGAATGCGCGCAATCACACGCAGAATGGCGTGCCAGACGTCGAAGAAACATACTTTCAGCCGGTTCGAGAAGGTAGTCCCCGGTAACGCTTGCCCTCTCGGGAGAAATCCCAGTTCGCGCATGGCGCGTTCATAGCGACGCCTCTCCGGACGGTGATTACACTTCCACGGCTTAGCCTTTGACCAGTAATGGATGATGCGTGGCTTTAAGATCGCCTCAAGAATCTCCCGCGGCGAATTCCCACGCCACCACTTCTGACGCACGGAGTGCTTCAACTGCCGATGGCACCACCCATCCGTATAATTAAAGGTTGGGGGCAAGGGCAGAATGCGATTCCAGAAGAGCGCATTAAGCGCATCTTGGTCGTCGCGAAAGACCTTCTCGCGATTCTGCATGTACCATGTGGCGAGCTTTTCGAGTACGTTCTCCCTGCGAAAGTACTCCACGTTCAGCACGAGCACGCCGGAATTAAAATAACGCTCCGCATCTTCGTCAATCAACCCTCGATTCCAGTAATCTGCGCCACGCGTTTGATCCTCCTTTCGCGAAGACTCATAAACTCCTGCAAGCGCATTCTCTCTCAAATCCAAATCGTAGAGATCGTCAAGCGCATCCGTCACAAAAGTGTCAATATCGAGATAAACAATGTTTCCCTTTTCTTCTCTGAAAATTTCTCCGATAAAACACCGCGCCCACATCAACATACCCCACGAGGCTTTCGGGTTGAAGAAGGCATTATGCCACCTCGCCAAAAGTCCGCTTACATCAACGATCTCCAGCTCTGCAAAGGGACATTCCTCCGCCACTGCACGCAGACGAACCACGTGCTCGGGCGAAAGCGCATTCTCCCCGCCGGTAAAGATGGAGACCCGCAAGGTGCGTGAGGGGTTAGCCGACTTCAAGAGCGAGTAGAGCGCAACGGTGAGCGGAAGGAACCCTCGGTCGTCGCTACAAAAGAGCACATGCCCCCACTGCGCAGAAGGCTCTCCCCCCTGTTTAACCTCTTTTCCGGTCAAAGCAAACTTCCCCGTTTCCCCGAGTAGTTGCCCCTGAGACATGCAAAATCCTTCCTTGACGTCTTAAGAAGATCCCCCTCTAAGCGCCTTGAGGAGACAACAAAGGAGGACATAGGAGTTCCCTATGCCACACCAATACCTGCTCCTCAATGTTTAGCGGACTTTCTTTCAAGCAAGACGTGATGTACAAGCGTAAAACTACCCCACGGATGTCTCCCGCAGGTACTCCTATTATAACACATCCCACTTACTCTTCCAATCCCAACCCTCCCCACCCCACAACCGCCTCTCCCCCAAACGCGAGGCGGAAAGGAAGGAGACACGAGGCGGACACCGGGCAAACTCGGTTCAAGAGGGTGGAGAAGGAGGGCTTTTACATTTT
>CAVDHG010000087.1:0-8699 GCA_963608725.1 Agathobacter rectalis
GGGGTGAACCGAGATTGGGGGAAACAAGAGGCGGACGGAGGGCGAACGCGGTGCGGAGGCGGGGGGATCTCGGTTGCGGGGGAGGGGAAGGTGGGTTGAGGAGTGGAGGCGAGAGAATGTGAAAGGGGAAGTGGTGGAGAGCGAAAAGCGAGAAGAAGGGGGCGAGAAGGGAATGCGAGGCAACCTCGCACAGAAGTTGAGGGGTGGAAATGAAGAGGAAGAAGGAGTCAAAAAACGGGGAAAAGGGAGGGCGAGGAGGGATGAAGCAGAATAAGTTGTTGGGTTGCAAGGAGATAAAAAGTGTTGACAGGGGGGGGGTCTATGATACTCTAAGCCTGTCATTAGGGGACTAATGGCGCGAAGATTGGGAGGGTGACTTCCCACGAGTTAAACAGCCAAGAGAGAAGCGAGGAATAGAGTATGAGACAAGGACTAGCTATGGTGGCACTGTGCCTTGCCGGGGCAGTAGGTGCAGTAACGTTCGACTGGACGGACGCCAACAAGGTCGGCTCCACCTTTACGGGAAGTGGGGCGTCGAACAATGCGCTGTCGGCTCTGCAAGTGTCCAACACGAATACCACGACGCTCTTTGGGGCGATTATTACGGGCGGTTATCCGAATTCTAACTGCGTTCTCTTCGGCGTGGGCAACGGCGAAAGCAAGACCGCCGACAACGTCTCCGCGATTTCGGTCTCCATCGGGAATCAAGGGAGGTTGTCGCTGTGGTATAACGGGACGGGGAACAACACGAACAAGGGGACACAGGTTGGCTCCACGTCGTCTATCTGGACGATTACTAAGGGTGCCGAGACGAAGTTGATCCTCCAACTTGAGCGCACCGGGGATTCGCTTACGGCGTCCCTCTTCAAGGAGGGGGCGGCTACTGCGTTGGTGACGGGCACAGTCGCCGACTTCGGCTCGAACACGCTTGACCACCTCTACGTGGGCGACTACTACGGAGCTGACGGTGGCGCATTGTATAGCGCGGCGACGAGCGTGCAGGCGTATGCGTTGCCGGAGCCGGGTGCTTTGGCGTTGCTCGCGCTTGGGGTTGCCGGGCTGGCGTTGCGCCGAAAGGTGGCGTAAGGGCAAGGACTCCGCGTTGACAAAGCGGGCGTGCCGAAGGGCGCGCCCGCTTTGTTTATGGCGTTAGGGATTGGTTGTTGGGGTGGAGCGGGGGCGGGGGGTGGGGCGTTCGACGTATTGACCGTGGCCGAGTTTGCTTAGAGCTTTGAGCAAGGGCGACTTTTGTCCGATTGCCACACAAGAAAAGGTAACGTCCTTCGGAGGCGGAGGGAGGTTCTTTTGGTTGGGAGACGGGGGGACGCCCGGGCGAGGCGTACGCCACCCCTGCCAAGGTTGGTGCCACTTGCGTTTCAATTGCCAGAGTTTGCGTTGGGCAGGGGCGGGTTCCTTCGCAGGAAGCGCATACCACGCCTCCACGGCAGGGCGGACGGTCGAAGCGTGTCGACCAATATCGTTATCGCCCAAATAGAAGATGTGCGTGATGTGGTCTCGCGCCACAAGTGCCCAAAGCGTCTCGCCAAAGGTTACCTCAAAGGAACCGCCGGGGAGGGGTTTGCGGTCGGCGAGGGTCTTTAGAAGGCGGGTGGCGTCGTCGGGCTTGGCGGGATTGAAGGGGGTTACGGCTTTCGCGCTTTCGCCCTCGCCGCCTTCAAAGAGGAGCGAGACGGAGTAGGGGGCGTGGAGGAGTCGGTTCGCCTGGCGCATGGTGTCGAGCATCCGGCGAACTTCGTCGCAGAGGGTGTCCCAGCGGGTGCCGGGCTGAGTGCGGGAGGCGTCCTTGCGCCACATGGATTTCGAGGCGTCGATGATGAGGAGGACGTTCGCGCCGGTGTCGGGAAGCTCGATGCCGTAGAAGGTTGGGGCGTAGCGGTCCTTTGCGGGGGCGGTATTGGCGAGGGCGCAGGCGCAGAAGCTGAGGGCGCAGGTGAGGGCGAAGAGGAGGCGTTTCATACGCCAAAAGCATAGCATACCGCGGGGGGCGAGCGGGGTGCGCAGGTAGGGGCGCGTTGGGGGAGGAAGGCGCGGGGCGGGAAAACGTCAAATGCCGAAATAGTGGGGCTTGGCGGAAAAGGGCTTGCTTTTTCGCTTGCAAAGGCGCATACTAATGAACGTTGGAAACGTTTGGTACTGACCGGGAAGCAGAAACGGATGAGCGTAATGAAGCGAATTGGCGTGGTGTGGGGGGTGTTGCTCGCTACCGCGTTGGGGGCGAGTGAGCCTTCGGCGGTGGCGGAGTTTGCCAGCAAGCAGGAAGCGCAGATTGCCACGCGCTTGGAGAAGGAAAAGCCGGCGCGCAGGCGGGCGCAGTTCGAGGTGCTGTTGCGCCAGGACTACGGGGCGCGGTTGGACGAGGAGCAGAAGCGCATGGTGCGGTCGGGCAAGCTCTCGACGCCGGAGGTGGAGGCGTTGCGGGCGAAACGCTCGGAGTTGATTAAGCAATTGGAGCAGCTCGATCGCGAGATTGACGAGGCGTCGTTGAAGGCTCCGGAGGTGTTGGAGCTGCAAGCGATCGCGAAGGCGAACGTGGCGCGTATCCAAGAGGTGCAAGCGAGCTTGAAGTCAGGAAAACAGCTTCTCCCGAAGCAAGCGGGTAGCGGGCAAGCCGAACAGGTTGGTGCGCCCGGTCAGCCCTAAACACGGGGAGGAATTATGGCGAAGATTAAGACACTCGGACAGCGTAAACCGCGCATCCTGATTGTGACGCCGGAGATTACCTATCTGCCGGCGGGCATGGGGAACATGGCAGACAAGCTGACGGCGAAAGCGGGCGGGCTCGCGGACGTCTCGGCAAGCTTGGTTTCGCGGCTCTTCCAGCTGGGAGCGGATATCCACGTGGCGTTGCCACACTATCGGCGGATGTTCCATGTGGACGTGGGGCGGCTGATCAGCGACGAACTGCGGAAGTATCAGGCGCACCTGCCCGACTCGCGGATCCACCTCGCGGAGGATCGGTGCTTCTACTACAGGGAGACGGTCTACTCGCAGGGGGACGAAAACCCGCACTTGGCGTTGGCGTTTCAGCGAGAGGTGATTAACAACATCATCCCGTCCGTCCAGCCCGACCTGATTCACTGCAACGACTGGATGACGGGCTTGATTCCCGCGGCGGCAAGGCGACTGGGCATCCCCTGCCTCTTCACGATTCACAACATCCACACGGTGCACCGTTGCCTGAGCGAGATCGAGTTTGCCGGGATTGACGCGGCAGAGTTCTGGAAGAACCTTTACTACTCGCGTCCGCCGTACGACTACTTCGAGAGCCGGGAGACGAACCCGGTGGACTTCTTGACGTCGGGCGTGTTTGCCTCGCACTTCATTAACTCCGTCTCGCCGACCTTCCTTGAGGAGATTGTGCGCGGTTGGTTCGACTTTATCCCCGCGCCCTTCCGGAGCGAAGTCATCGCTAAGTACAACGCCGGGTGCGCCCGCGGTATCCTCAACGCGCCGGACGATAGTTACAATCCGGAGACCGACCCCAACCTCAAGGTTAACTACACCGCCCAGACCCATCACGCCGCGAAGATCTCCAACAAGATGCAGTTCCAGGAGAAGGTGGGGCTGTTCAAGAATCCGGACGCGCCACTCTTCTTCTGGCCAAGCCGGCTCGACCCGGTGCAGAAGGGTCCGCAGTTGCTGACGGACATCCTGTATCGCACGCTGGAGAAATACCGCGACGATAATATCCAGTTCGCCGTGGTGGCAAACGGGCCCTATCAGCAGGCGTTCCGCGATATTCTCGGCTTCCACAACCTCTACGGAAGGCTCGCGGTCTGCGACTTCGATGAGCATATCTCACGTTTGGGCTACGCTTCGAGCGACTTCACGCTCATGCCCTCGCTCTTCGAGCCGTGCGGACTCCCGCAGATGGTCGCGCCTATTTATGGTTCGCTCACGATTGCGCACGACACCGGCGGCTTGCACGACACGGTTGAGCTGCTCGACGTTGAGCACAGCACCGGCAACGGTTTCCCCTTCGAGACCTACGACAGTCAGGGGCTCGCTTGGGCAATCGACCAGGCGATCAACTTCTACCGCCAGCCCACCGACGTCCGCGAGAAGCAGGTGGAGCGGATTATGCGGGAGTCCAAAGAGCGGTTCAACCACGACCGTTGCGCGGAAGAGTACATTAAGATCTACGAAGCGATGCTCAAGCGTCCGCTCACCGAGCTATTCGACGGCGAGACAAACAACCAGAACCCTTACCGCGGAGAAGAGCACTGATGCCGGCAGCGCGTACCCACCTCCTGGACGATCCCTGGCTCGCGCCCTACGTCGACGTTATCGAGAGGCGTGCTTGGACAGCGCACAATCTCGCCGCCCGGCTGACCTCCGGCAAGGCGACGGCTGATGCGCTCGCGGAGTTCGCCTCCGGGCACGAGTTCTACGGTCTCCACCACACGCCCGAGGGGTGGGTCTTCCGGGAGTGGGCACCGCACGCCACGGAGATCTGGCTGGTCGGGGACTTCTCCAATTGGGAGCTGAAACCGGAGTACCGCGCTACGCGCCTCCCGGGGCGCGACGTCTTCGAGTGGCGTGGTGGAGAGCAAGCCCTGAAGCACGGGCAGTTCTTCCGCTTGGAGGTGTGCTGGGATGGCGGGCACGGCGAACGCATCCCTGCCTACATCCGGCGCGTGGTGCAGGATCCGAAGAGCGGTCTCTTCGCCGCGCAGGTCTGGAATCCGGAGCCGTATCAGTGGCAGAACGCCTTCACGCGCCCCGACCGCGCCCCGCTCATCTACGAAGCGCACATCGGCATGGCGCAGGAGAGCGAGGGCGTGGGCACCTACGCGGAGTTCCGCGAGAACATCCTTCCGCGCATCAAGCAGGCGGGCTACAACACGATCCAGCTCATGGGCATCATGGAGCACCCCTACTACGGGAGCTTCGGGTACCACGTCTCCAGCTTCTTCGCCTCCAGCTCCCGCTTCGGCACGCCCGAGGAGCTCAAGGCTCTGGTTGACGCCGCCCACGGCATGGGCATCGCGGTCATCATGGACATCGTCCACTCCCACGCCGTCAAGAATGAGCGCGACGGTCTCTCGCGTTTCGACGGCACCGACTTCCAATACTTCCACAGCGGTTCGCGGGGTTGGCACGACGCCTGGGACTCCCGCTGCTTCGACTACGGCAAGACCGACGTCCTCCACTTCCTGCTCTCCAACTGCCGCTACTGGCTTGACGAGTTCCGCTTCGACGGCTTCCGCTTCGACGGCGTAACCTCCATGCTCTACCTCCATCACGGTCTGGGCGTGGACTTCTCCAACTACGGCATGTACTTCGATACGTCCGTCGACGAGGACGCCCTCGCCTACCTCACCCTCGCCAACACCGTCATCCACGCCGTCCGCCCGGACGCGCTCACCATCGCCGAAGACGTCAGCGGAATGCCCGGCATCGGCTCCCCCGTCGAGGAGAAGGGCATCGGCTTCGACTACCGCATGGCGATGGGCGTGCCGGAGTGCTGGTTCAAATTGGTGCGAGACGTCCGCGACGAGAATTGGTCGATTAACTTCCTCTGGCACGAGCTCACGAACCGCCGCTCCGACGAACGCACCGTCAACTACGTCGAGTCTCACGATCAGGCACTCGTGGGCGGTAAGACCTTTATCTTCCAGATGATTGACAAGGACATGTATGAAGCCATGCATGTCGGCTCGGGCAACCTCTACATCGAGCGCGGGATTGCCCTACACAAGATGGCGCGCCTCGCCACCCTCGGCTGCTGTTGCGCCTATCTCAACTTCATGGGCAACGAGTTCGGGCACCCCGAATGGATCGACTTCCCCCGCGAAGGCAACGGCAATAGCTACCACTACGCCCGCCGTCAGTGGTCCCTGCGCGATGACCCCGCCCTCCGCTTCAAGGCGTTGGGGGATTTCGACGAAGCCATGCTCCGCCTCGTAACCGAGACTTCCGCTCTGGAGGATGCCTGCGCCCGCCGACTCTATGCCAGCGACGACGATAAGATCCTCGCCTTCATGCGTGGCGACCTCCTCTTCGTCTTCAACTTCAACGGCGAGCAGTCCTTCGCCGACTTCCCGATCCTCGTCCCTCCGGGCACCTACGTCCACGCGCTGGATACCGACGCCTCCGCCTTCGGTGGCTTCAACCGCGTCCAGCAGGCGCAGACCTATCCCGAGACCACTATCCAGCGCGGAGACGAGCGGTGCTTTGCCATCCGCCTCTACCTCCCGGCGCGCACCGCCCTTGTCCTGAAGCGCACCCCGCCCGCCCCCTAACCTCACCCACCAAAGAGAAAGAAGCCACATGAATACTGCCATCGTTCTTGCCTCCGGAAAAAGCACGCGCATGGGTGGAGCGGTGGACAAGTGCTTCCTCTCGCTGGGCTCTCGCCCGGTCGTCGCCTGGTCGCTCCTCGCCTTCGAGGCGTGCCCGGACATTAATAACATTATCCTCGCGGTGCGCAAAGAACAGGTAACGGCTGCCTGGGGCATCCAGAAGATGTTCGGCTTGACTAAGGTGAAAAAGATCGTCGTGGGGGGCACGCGCCGTCAAGACTCCGTCCTCGCTGCGTTCAAGCACATCCTGCCTGCCGAGTCGCGCTACGTGGTCATCCACGACGCCGCCCGCCCCTGCATCACGCCGGAGATGATTTCGGAGATTCTCCGTCAAGCCAAACGCTTCGGGAGTGCCGTCGTCGCCTCCCCGGTGGTCGACACCATCAAGGTCGCCGGGAAGGACATGATGACCTCCAGCACCCTCGACCGCTCCACCCTCTGGGCGGTTCAGACCCCGCAAGCCTTCCAGACCGAGAAGCTCCGCTCCGCCTACGAGCGTTTCGCCTCCGATAAGAAAGCCCTCTTTACCGATGACTCCGCCGTCATGGAAGCTGCCGGCGAGCCTTCCAAACTCGTCCGCTGGGATTCCCCCAATCCCAAAATCACCACGCCGACGGATCTTACCCTTGCCGCCGCCCTCCTTCGTCTGAACGCATAGCCTATGGCGCACCCGGTTACATACGCGATCATCAGCGACATCCACGCCAACATCGAGGCGTTGGACGCCGTCATCGCCGATGCGCGTGCCCAGGGCGCGGAGGACTTCGTCTGCCTGGGCGACGTGGTGGGCTATAACGCTGCCCCTGCCGAGTGCATCCAGCGCATCCGCAAGCTGGGCTGCAAGGTGGTGAAGGGCAATCACGACCACTACTGCTCCGACCCCACCGTCAACCTCGACGACTTCCAGCCCAACGCCGCCAGCGTCATTGAATGGACCCGCCGAAATATCAGCGACGACGAGTCTCGCTGGCTCCGTTCCCTCCCGCTCACCGCCACCCTCAAGGGCTTCTCCATCGTCCACTCCACCCTCGACAGCCCCGAGCACTTCCGTTACGCCTTCGACATCCTCGACGCCGCCGACAGCTTCAACCATCAGCGCACCCGCGTTTGCTTCCACGGGCATACCCACGTCCCCTGCATCTTCCGCCGTATGCCCGGCGGGAATAACGACGCCATCCTCAAGCTGAACGCCGCCGACGGCATCCTCGACCAGGGCAACTACTTTATCAACGTCGGCTCCGTCGGTCAGCCCCGCGATGGCGACCCGCGAGCCTGCTATCTCCTCTTTACGATGGAAGGGCTCACCAAGCTCTCCATCACCTACCGCCGGGTGGATTACGACGTCGATTCTGCCGTCCAGCGCATCGAGCGCGCCGGTCTCCCCGCCCGCCTCATCAACCGCCTCTATACCGGACAATGACCCCTCCGCCCACGCCTCCCGATTCGCGCCGGGCGGGACAGGCTCTTGCCGAGCTGACCATTTCGCTCGTTGTCCTTATCATTTTGATTCTGGGCGCAACCACGCTCATCCACCTCTGCCTCCGCCAACAGACCCTCCGGCGCGACGCCCGCCTGCAAGCTGGCACCGACGCCCTCTCTCGCGGGACGGTTGGCTGGTCGGAGATCCCGCTTTTCCCTGAGAATCGGAGCGACTCGTTTCATAAGGTCAACGCCCGGACGCACCTGGAGGAGTACGCCCCTGCGCTTACCCCTCTAACGCCTTCGAGCAATTACACCCTTGCTTCTCGCGATATGCCGGAAGCGGAACTGGGATTGAAGGAGACGACCCTTTCGGAAGTGGTTACGCTTGAACAACCCTTCGTGCGACTGATTTACCAAAAAGGCTCGGTCCACCTCTCCGAAACCACCTCCTTCCCCGCCCTCACCAACCTCTACCACTAACCCCCGCAACCGCCTTCCCCCTCCGTCCGCACCGCGATCGGGGCAATCTCGGTGCGGACTCTGGGCAAACGTGGTTCGCCATTCCTTTTTTCTTAACTCCTTCCAGACACACACAAGCCCCACTCGACAAACATCTCCGCACCCACTTTCCCCCTAACTGTCCCCCGCTACCCCTAACACAAAAACCGCAATTCCCAGCCCATACACCCCGCCATCTTACCTCTAACAACCTTTCCTCCTGCCCAATCAACCCCTCCCTCTCTTAATCTTAGGCGGGCTCCTCGAACTTTTCGCCCCTTTTTCTTCACTTTTTGCCCTCATTCGCCCCTCTTTCTGTACCCTCGACACCCTCTCGCCCGCCCCCTCTCTCCCCCTCTTTACCTCTGCGTTCTCTATTTTTCGGCGGGCTGGATGACTTTTTCGCGCCTTTTTGGGCGGTTTTTCGGCTTTTCGGGGTCGTTTTGTGGGGTA
>CAVDHG010000088.1:0-6668 GCA_963608725.1 Agathobacter rectalis
GTGTGTGTCTGGCAGGAGGAAGAGAAAAAGAGAGGGTGAAGCGAGTTCGGGGGGTGTCCGGTTCGCGTTTAGGGGGAAGTCGGCGCGGGGGGTGGGGATGGTATAATGGAGGGGTTATGGCGGAAAAGGATAGAGCGCAAGAGAATGGGTCGCGGGGGGCGGAGGCTCCGGCGGAGGTCTTGGTCGTCGGGGCGGGTCATGCGGGGTGCGAAGCTGCCTTCGCTGCAGCGCGGATGGGGTGTGAAACCGTGCTCATCACCTCCCGACGCGACGCCCTGGGGTTGATGCCCTGCAATCCCGCAGTTGGCGGACTCGCCAAGTCCCACCTCGTGGCAGAACTCGACGCCCTCGGTGGCGAAATGGGTCTCAACGCCGACCTCTGCGGACTCCAATACCGTATGCTCAACGCCTCCCGCGGTCCAGCCGTCCAAGCCGTCCGCATCCAGTGCGACAAGGCGCGCTACTCCATGCGCTTGGCGCAGGTGGCAGCATCCATCCCTACCCTCCGGCTCGTCGAGGGGGTTGTGGTCGACCTCTTGCTCGATTCCGAGCACTCGCCCTGCGGGGTTGCCCTGCAGGATGGCTCGAAGCTCTACGCCAAAACCATCGTCCTTACTTCCGGAACCGCCCTTGGCGGAAAGATCTGGATCGGGCACACCGGCAAGGATGGCGGAGGGGACGCCCGGATGGCTGTTCAGCTCCCCGAGACCTTGCGCACGCTTTCCCCGCGCCTGGGCTGGCGACGCCTGAAGACGGGCACCCCACCCCGCTTGTGGAACGCCTCGATTCACTGGGAGAAACTCGCTCGGCAGGAGGGGGAAACCAACCCCATCCCCTTCTTCTCCCGCGCTATGCGCCTGACACAAGCCGTTGAGCGAGAAGGAGTTAGCCAGAAAGTCTCCCAAGGGAACGTCCCGGATGTTCCACGTGGAACATCCGGTTCCCCAACGCCCGGTGGCGGGCTTGAGAAACAAACTGCCCGGAGTGTTCCACGTGGAACAGGGCTATACTCGCGCTTTCTCTTCCCTGCCGGGTTGGACGCCTGCGCGGTTCATGGGGGAGAAGCGAACGATGTTCCACGTGGAACATCCCCTACCCCGCTCTCCTCCTCACGGGTTGCCTTTGGGGAGAACGGCTCCCCGCTCCCGGAAGGCGATGACCTGTGGCAACAAGTCGAAGGCTTCGCCACCTACCGCGCCCCCGACCTCCCTCCCCTACCCTCCGCCTCGCCTTCGCCCCTGCTCCGGTGCTCGGAGGCGGAAGCCTTGCGTGCGCTCAGAAAAGCGCAAGCTTCGCAAGCCCCCTGTTACCGCGCCCACACCTCCCCGGAAGCGCACGCGATTATCCGGGAGCATCTCCCAGACTCGGCTCTTTACGGCGGGGAGATCACGGGCGAAGGGGTGCGGTATTGTCCGAGCATTGAGGACAAAATCGTCAAGTTCGGCGACCGCAATGGGCACCACGTGATTCTCGAACCCGAGGGCGCGGACTGCCCTTGGTGTTATCCGAATGGGCTTTCCAACTCGCTCCCGGCTGAGGTGCAGGAGCAGATGGTGCACGCCATCGAAGGACTGGAGCACGCCACCTTCGCGGCGTATGCCTACGCGATTGAGTATGACTGCATAGATCCGCGTGCGCTCGATGCGCGGTTGAGTCTAAAGGGCGTCCCCAACCTCTTCTTTGCCGGTCAGATTAATGGCACGACGGGCTATGAAGAGGCAGCGGCGCAGGGCTTCATGGCGGGCGTGAATGCTGCACTTGCGGTGCAGGGTCGCGCTCCCCTCATCCTCTCCCGCGACGAAGCGTATATCGGCGTGATGATTGATGACCTGATCACCAAGGGCGCGGACGAGCCTTACCGGATGTTCACGTCGAGGGCGGAGAGAAGGCTCCTGCTGCGTCCGGACGAGGCGCACCTCAGGCTCTTACCCTACGCGCAGGAGCTGGGGCTTGTCCCGAAGGCGTTGCTTGACCTCTCGGCGCGGGAGGCGCGGTGGCTCAAGGCGATCGAGCGGCGTTGGCGGGGGGAATACCTGGATGGGCGGGGCTTGACGCGTTGGCGGTTACTCGCCCGGAGCGGGGAGAGCTTTGAGTCGGCGGCGAGTGCGGTGAAGGAAGGGAGTAGGGTAGGGGAGGGGGAGCGAAGGCTCTTCGAGGCGATCCCGGAGGATTGGAAGGAGGAGCTGACGCTCCGCGCCAAGTATGAAGGGTATATCGCCCACGAGGCGGAGCAGGCGGAGCGACTCAAGCGCGAGGAGTTAAAGGTGATCCCTCCGGGGTTTGACTATGACGCGGTGCGGGGTCTACGCATCGAAGCGCGAGAGAAGCTGAAGCGGTTTTTGCCGGACACGCTTAGAAGGGCGGGGGAGCTACCAGGGGTCAACCCCGCGGACGTGGCGATCCTTGCCCTAGCCTTGGCGAAAAACTCCGCGCCCCGGAAGGAATAAGTCTCTGCCCCGCAAGGGGTTAGGCGGTCGCACCGCGAGCAGAGCGCGGGGGGTCATGATGTGTTACAATAGAGTTTACGTTGCGCCGAGGGAAGGAACAGAGACGGCATGTTGAAGCATTTCGAAGAGCCGATATTGGTTACGCGCCCCTTTTTGCCTGCACTGGAGGAGTTCCAGCGCGGGTGTGCAGAGATTTGGAAGAATCAGTGGCTCACGAATAACGGGCCGATGTTGCAACGTTTTCACCGGGAGCTGGCGCAGGAGCTGAAGGTTCCCGAGAGCAACTTGGCACTCTTTAATAATGGGACGCTCGCGCTGGAGCTTGGGTATGACGCGCTGGGGCTGGGGGGCGGAGAAGTGGTTACCACGCCCTTTACCTTCGTGGCGACGAGTCATGCGCTCAAGCGGATAGGAGCCAAGCCGGTCTTTGCGGACATTGACCCGGAGACGCTGTGTCTCTCGCCGGAGGCGGCAGAGCGGGCGATCACGGCGCGGACGAAGGCGATCGTGCCGGTACATGTGTATGGGAACGTGTGCGACGTGGAGGGATTTAGGAAGCTGGGCGAAAAGTATGGCGTGGCGATTATCTATGACGCGGCGCACGCCTTCGGGGTGATGCGCAATGGGCGCACGGTGGCGGCGGAGGGCGCGATGAGTATGTTCTCGTTCCACCCCACGAAGCTCTTCCATTCGTGCGAGGGCGGGTGCCTGGTCTTTCAGGATGCGGGGGTGCAGGAACGGCTCTTCCAACTGCGGAACTTTGCGATCAAGAACGAGACAACGTGCGTCGGGGTCGGCTCCAACGCGAAGATGAACGAGCTTCAGGCGTTGATGGGGCTGTGCTGTTTGAGGCGACTGCCGGAACTGCTGGAGTGGCGGCGGCGCATCTCGGAAGTGTATGAGGAGGTCTTTAGGGGGACGAAGGTGCAGTATCTGGGCACCCGGAGCGCAAACCATGCGTACTGCCCCGTGCTCCTGCCGGATGAGGCGACGCGGGAGAAGGTGTACAACGAGCTGAAGGGCGCGTGCAACGTCTACGCCCGGCGGTACTTCTATCCGCTTCTGACGGACTTTGAGCCGTATGCCGATGGGCGGGGAACGTGCCCGGTGGCGCAGGATGTCTCGGCGCGTGTGCTGACGTTGCCGACGTATGCGGGGCTTGCGCTCGAGGACGTGCGCGCCGTTGCCGAGAACGTGCTGGAGATTGTCGGGTAATGGACCAGGTGGCGGGAAAGAAGCTGGTGATCGTCGGAGCCTCGGGTCTGGGGCGCGAAGTGTGCGACATTGCGCGGGCGATCGGGTGGGAGGTTAAGGGCTTTTTGGATTCACGCGAGGGGATTCTCGCGGGCATGGAGGGGTTGCCGCCGATTCTGGGCGCACCGGAAGGTCACACGGCGTCATCGGACGAAACCTTCGTGGTGGCGGTGGGGGAGCCGGAGGCGCGTCATAAATATGTCTCACTCATCCGCGAAGGTGGAGGCGACTTCGCGACGCTGGTGCACCCGACGGCGGTGCTCGGTCAGGGCGTGGAGTTGGGCGAAGGGGTGGTGGTGCGCCCGCAGGCGGTGCTCGGGAGCCGGGTGCGCGTGGGCTCCCACGTGGTGATCGGCGTGCAGACGAGCGTGGGGCATGACTGCGAGCTGGGGGACTTCGTAACGCTTTCGCCGGGGTGCACGGTTGCCGGGTGGGTAACGCTTCGCTCGGGTTGTTTCCTTGGGGTGCACAGCGCGGTGATTCCGCACGTCTGCCTCGGGGGAGCGGAAGGGGGCGTCTTCGTGGCTGCCGGCGCGGTGGTAACGAAGTCCTTCGCCTCGGGGCGGGTGATGGGTGTGCCCGCGAAGATTGCATATCCCCCCCCCCCTCAATGCTTTAATCGTTTTGTATTCCTAGGCTCCCCCGCCCGCCCGCGCCTTGACGGGTTCGGAAAGGCGTGTGCGGCGTGAGCAAGCGGAAGGTGCTCTTGCTCGGCGGATCCGCGCAACAGGTCGTCGCCATTCGGTCGGCGAAGGCGATGGGGCTGGAGACGGTGCTCTGCGATTACTTGCCGGACAACCCCGGTCGGCTCGTGGCGGATAGGTATTACCCGGTTTCGACCACGGACGCGGAGGCGGTGGCGCAGGTGGCGGAGGCTGAAGGGGTAGGGGGCGTGCTGGCGTATGCCTCCGACCCGGCGGCTCTGACGGCTGCACGCGTTGCCGAGAAGCTTGGCTTGCCCACGAATCCGGTCTCGGCGGTGGAGACGCTCGGGCTCAAGCATCGCTTCCGGGCGTTCCTTGAGGAGGCGGGGTTGCCCTGTCCGCGCTTCTACGCCTTCCCCGCGAGCGAGCCTCCGGAGCAGGTGTGCCGGGCGGTGGCGGATTTCCCCTTCCCCTTGGTGGTGAAGCCCACGGATAGCTCCGGCTCCAAGGGGGTAACCAAGGTGGCAGACCTCTCGGGTATTCCGGGGGCACTGCAGGAGGCAAGTCGGTTCTCGCGCAACGGCATCTTGCTCGCGGAGGCGTTCATCGAGCGGGGCTTTCCGGACGTGATCGGGGGCGACATCTTCGTCTGGGAGGGGCGCGTGGAGATCTTCGGCGAGATGGCGTGCCTGCGCTTGGGCGGGGGCGCGGGGCTGATTCCGGTTGGGAAAAAGAAACCTTCCGGTCTTGCGCCCGAACAAGAGCGAACGGTGCACGCCGAGCTTCAGAGGCTGGTTACGGCTCTGGGGCTACGCTTCGGGGAGTTCAATATAGAGCTTCTGCTCGACAAGATGGGCGGTGTTCACTTCCTGGAGCTGGGCCCGCGGGCGGGCGGGAACATGATCCCCGTCCAACTCTCGGATGCGCTGGGGGTGGATCTGGTGCGGGCGAACGTCTGCGCGGCAATGGGCGACAAGCCCGACTTGACCCCTCACCCCAAGCCCGGGTGCTTCTTTACCTACGTCCTCAACGCCTCCCACGCCGGGAAGTTGCGCGAGATTGCCCTGGACGACGCCTTGGAGCGCGTCTGCTACCGCAAGGTCTTTTACAAGAAACCCGGCGACGCGGTGGAGCCTTTCGACGGCGCGGGCAAGGCTCTGGGCATCCTCTTCCTGCACACGCAGACTCAAAGCGAAATGCTCGAGCTCTGCGCCAACCTCCACGAGAGCGTGCGCATTTCTCTCGACGAGACGCGCTCGGTGGAGTAGGGGGAGTTGATGGGTGCGGGGGAAAAGGGGTATACTCTTAGGTGTTGGAGCTGAGATGAAGGTCGTTGTCCTTGGAGCTACCGGGCACTTGGGTGCCTACACCGCACAGCGTCTCCTCGATGAGGGGCACGCCGTGACCGCCGTCGGTCGGCGCGTGAGCGACAACGCCTTCTTCGCAAGCATCGGGGCGGACTACGTCGGGGGCGTCAGCCTCGAAGACCCCGAAGCCTTCAACCGTCTCCCGCAAGGCGGAGTCGATGCCGTGGTGCACCTTGCCGGAGCCATGCCCGCGCACGCCGGTTCCTCGCCCTTGCCCTACGTCCGGAGCATCGTGGAGGGCATGGTCAACGTCTGCGAGTGGATGACGCGCATTGGGTGCCGGCGCATCGTCTTCAACACCACCCCCTCCGACGTCGCCCCCGCCTTCCCCCGCGGAGCCGTCAGCGAGGACGAACCCCGTTCCTTCCCCCACGATGGTGGCGATCACGCTGTCTACGCCATCGCCAAGAATGCCGCCGTCGACATCCTTGAGCACTACCGCATCGCCTCCGGAATCCTCCCCTGCGTCTTCCGCCATATGACGGTTTACGGTTGGCACCCCAATCCCTACTATTTTAAGGACGGCGTCCGGCGCATCCTGCCCTTCCGCAAGATCTTGCAAGACGTCCTCGCCGGTGGTCCCGTAGAGGTCTGGGGCAACCCCAAGGCGCAGAAGGAGCTTCTCTACATTAAGGACTTCGCCGACGCGGTGGCGCGTGCCCTAGAGCGGAGCACCGTTTGCGGGCTGTTCAACCTCCCCGGCTTCCGTCCTTACACCACCGAGGAGCAGATCGACGGCTTTATCTCCGCCTTCGCTCCGGGCGCGATCCGGAAAGTCTACCTCCCCGAGAAGCCCTCCTCCCCCGAGCAACTCCTCCGCCTAGGCGGAGCGAAGACGCTCCTAGGCTGGGAGCCGAAGTTCACCTGGGAAGCCGCGTGCAGGGATTGGGCGCAGGAGGCGCAGGAAGCCCCCTTCCTCCAACTCTGGTCGGCACCTAGTACCCCCCCCCCCCACG
>CAVDHG010000088.1:6822-8414 GCA_963608725.1 Agathobacter rectalis
CCGGGTGGCCCCCCCCCCCCCCCCCCCCCCCCCCCCACGCTGCGCAACGCCCCGTAAGGGCGCCTCTCGCCCCCGCACCGCACCTGCCTTCGCCCCCGCGCAAACGGAAGGGCTGGCGGCGTAATGGCGCGGGCGATTGGCGGTTACTTCGCGCTGGAGGTGCCGAGCGGTCCTTCGCCTTACCCCGGAGCCGTGGCGGTCAACTTCGGGCGGGGCGGTCTCGACCTCATCTTGCGCACGCGCTCTTTCCGCAAGCTCTGGATTCCAGACTACATTTGCCCGTGCGTTCCGGCGTTCTTGGATAGGCTTGGCATGGACTTCGGCACCTATCCCATCGATTTCAACCTCAACCCGGCTCCCCTCCCGGAGCCTGACGAGCGCGAAGGCGTCCTCTACGTCAACTACTTTGGCGTGAAGGATGCCACCTGTCGCGCCCTTGAGGAAACCCAGCCCCGCCTCGTCCTCGACCTCACCCAAGCCTTCTACTACCAGCCCACCCGCGCCGACGCCTTTAACTCCGCGCGCAAGTTCTTCGGCGTGCCCGACGGCGGGTATGCCTTTGGCGCGGGGCTTACGAGCGAGGCGTTGCCCGAGTCCCACTCCTATGACGCCTGCGAAGCACTCCTCCGGCGTGCCGATGGCGACATCCCGGGCGGGTATCAGGCGTTCCACGAGGTGGAGGGCAGACGCGTTAAGCTCCGCGCCACCAAGATGTCGCGCCTGACAGCTTCCCTTCTTGCCGGGTGCAACCTCGCTTCTGCCCGCGCCCAGCGGAGGGCGAACTTCCTGCAACTCGACCGCGCCCTGCGCGAAACCAACGCCCTCTCGCTCTCGGAGCTGGGCGAGGAGTCTGCGCCATTGGTCTACCCTTACTTCGTCTCGGGCGGGGCGAGCCTGCGCAAAAAGCTCATCGAGCACGCGGTCTTTTGCCCCACCTACTGGAGCGGCATCGACCACCCGGGCGCGGCGGCGGAGGCGTTCAGCGAGCACCTGGTCTGCCTGCCCTGCGACCAACGCTACGGCGCAGACGATATGAACCGCATTCTGGAGGTCATCCATGGATAACGCAAGCCCTGTTTACCTGCGCCCCCTGCGCGTTGAGGACGCCCAGACATCCGTCCGCTGGCGGAACAACCCCGCCGTCTGGGAGCAGACCTTCTCGCGTCCCGACCGCGAAATCACCCTCGAGATGGAGGAGGCGTGGGCGCGAAAGGTGATTGCCGACCCCACCCGCGCCAACTTCGCCATCTGCCTCTCCGAAAACGACCGCTACATCGGCAACATCTACCTCACCGAGATCACCTCCTACGGCACCGGCTCCGACGGCATCTTTATCGGGGAGACGGACTTGTGGGGTAGGGGACTAGACACTGCCGCCCGGCACGAACTGTGGGCTTGGGCGAAAGCCAAAGGCATCCATACCATCTACTCGCGCATTCACGAGACCAACCCGCGCTCCTATAAATCCGTGGAGAAACTCGGCTTCAAGCTCCTCTCCCGCGAAAACGGCACCCGCATCTACGCCAAACACCTCTAATCCACCCCCAACTCCACCCCTCCATCCCCCTCTTCCCCGACGGAATTTACCTCCC
>CAVDHG010000088.1:8528-8679 GCA_963608725.1 Agathobacter rectalis
CGCCAAACACCTCTAACCCACCCCCAACTCCACCCCTCCATCCCCCTCTTCCCCGACGGAATTTACCTCCCTTCCGCCGGGGTTTTTTTGTCCCTTCAACCGCCTTCCCCCCAAACGCGAGGCGGAGCCGACCCAATCTTGACGCAGAGAC
>CAVDHG010000089.1:0-8629 GCA_963608725.1 Agathobacter rectalis
GTGCGGAGACTGGGCAAACGCGGTTGCGGGGGTGGGGGAAAAAGAGCCAAAAAAGAGGAAAAAGGGGGTTGAAAAGGGGGGAAAGGAGGGGCGGGGAGGGGGAATTGGAGATAAGGCGTTAGGGGAGAAGGGGTTATAAAAAATTGACGGGGAGGAGTGCTTTTAGTAGAATTTCCGCCAATTTTTTGGAACGGGCAGAGTCCGGGTCGGACGACGCCTGGGACGTAAAATGGAGTTGCTCGGGCGCGATGGATATGGCGTCAGCTCGGCAAAGAAGGTTTGACAGCATGAAGAAGGTCTTGGCTTTGGCGGTGGTTGCCTTTGGCGCGGTGGCGGCTCAGGCGGTTACGTATACGTGGAACTCGCAGAATAAAAACTTCGCTGACGGCTCGGGGAACGTGCTCTATGCCTACTCGGACATCACGAGCTTGAAAATCTCAGTTACTTATAAGAACACAGCACTTGCTATCGGCTACAGGCATGACTACTTCGCGATCACCGGTAATGCGTCGGACGGGGAGAACGGGATGCTGAAGATGACGATTGCGAGGTACGAGAACACGAACAATGGTGCATCGCAGTTGGTGGTCAGCTCGTCGGAGGGGACGACCACGGTAACAGAAAACGTTCCGAACTTTACCAGCGACCTCTGTGGGCAGAATAAGGACATAACAACGGTATTCACCTTCGGCGGGCTGAACGCTGATGGCGTCTTCACCAAGGTTTCTCAGCAACACACCTTCAGCTCCGGAGCGATCGAAACGTCAACGGTTCAGGGAACGTTTGACTTCAACGAGAAGGTCTTGAACACAATCGAGGTTTACACGGGTGCGGAGGTTGTGTCGGCGACGATTGATATTGAGGGAACGGCGATTCTGCCGGAGCCGGGGGTGCTGGGGTTGCTCGCGCTGGGAGTCGCCGGGCTGGCGTTGAAGCGTAAGGTGGCGTAAGGGACGCAGACTTTGCGTTGAGAAAGAAGGCGCGCCACCCGGCGCGCCTTTCTTATTTGGGGCGAAAAGGAGGGGAACTAGGCGTCGGCGTAGAGGGTTTGGGGGGCGGCGCGGGAGATGGTTAGCGTGAGGAGGTCGCCGGGTTGGGTGCCTTCGGGGGGAGTAAAGATGACGATTTTATTCGAAGAGGTGCGCCCGGACCAGCGCGACTTGTTGCGCAAGCTCGGGCCCTCGGCGAGCACTTCCTGTTGGGTGCCAATCAGCGCTTGGTTGAGACGCGCTCCGCGGAGGTCTTGGTCGCCGAGTAACACCTGGTTGCGCCGGGCTTTCTCCTCCTCCGAGACGTCGTCCTCCCACGTGGCGGAGATGGTGCCGGGTCGGGGGCTATACTTAAAGATGAAGGCATTGTCGAAGCGCGCTTCCTCCATGAGGGTACGCGTTTCGAGGAAGTCCTCCTCCGTCTCACCGGGGAAGCCGACGATGACGTCGGTGGTGAGGGCGATATCGGGGACGGCGTTGCGCAGGCGTTTGACGGCTTCGAGGTAGCCCTCGCGGGTGTAGCCCCGGCGCATACGCGAGAGCACACGGCTCGAACCGCTCTGGACGGGAAGGTGCAGGTGCCGGCAGAGCTTTGGCTCTTCGCGGAAGAGACGGACGAGTTCGTCGTTGACGCCACTCGGGTGCCCGCTGGTGAAGCGGATGCGCCGGATGCCGGGGATGGCGCAGACGGCTTCGAGCAGGCGCGGGAAGGGGAGGGTGTAGCCTCCGGGGGAGGGCGGGTCGCTCTCGGAGAAGGCGGGGGTGCGCAAGCCGTAGTTCATGATGGACTGCCCAAGGAGCGTAACCTCGGTTACGCCTTGCTCGGCGAGGGTGCGCACTTCGCGGAGGACGTCGGCTGCCGGGCGGCTCCACTCGTCGCCCCGGACGTCGGGGACGATGCAGTAAGTGCACCGGCGGTTGCATCCGAGGAGGATGGTTACGAAGGCGGAGAAGGAGCCGTTGAGGACGTGCCCGCTCGGGGCGTCGGGGCGTTCGTCGAGGGGGCGAAGGGCGAGGGAGGGGCGACCCTGCAAGGCGGCTTGGACGGCTGGGACGATGCGCTCAGCACAGCGGGTGCCGATGGCGAAATCGAGGCGCGGGACGCGTTGGAAAATGGCGTTGCCGAGGCGTTGCGCCATGCAGCCCATCAGCCCGACAATGCGCCCGGGGTGTTCGCGCTTGGAGGCGCAGAGGAGCCCGAGCTTGCCGAGTGCTTTGTCCTCCGCCTTACCGCGAACGGAACAGGAGTTGACGATGACGATGTCGGCGTGCGCTTCGTCGGGGGCTTGGGTGAAGCCGGCGTCGAGGAGGGCGCGGGCTGCGGCTTCGCTCTCGCGGACGTTCATCTGGCAACCGTAGGTATGAAAGGCAAAGGATTCCATGGGGCGGATGGGGGTTAAGGGGGCGTTCATTATAACAGGAAATTACGGCTCGTAAGCGGAGATGAGGTCGAGGAGCGCGTTGCCGTACTTGGCGATTTTGACTTCGCCCATGCCCGGGATGAGGGCTAGCTCGGCTTCGGTGGTGGGGCGACGCTTCGCGAGCGCGGCGAGGGTCTGGTTCTTCAGGATCATGTAAGGGGGTAGATCGCGCCGGGCGGCTTCCGCTTTCACCCACTTTCGCAGCGCGGCAGCAAGCCCTTGGGCGGGCGTGGTGGCGGAGCGGGGGGAGGTCTTCGCGGGTTTGGGCAAGACATCGGGGTCGGGAAGGAGCGCGATGGGTGCGACCTCTCCGCGCCCGGTAGCCAAGTCGCGCCCGGCGGGAGTGAGGGTCATGCCAGCGAGGTAGCCATCCAGCTCAAGGGCTTCGCATTCGCGCACGAGGGCTTGCGCCGGGAAGTTGGGAAGGAGACCAAAGGTTGAGAGCGTTCGCCACGGCTCCGGTGCCTCCCCGCGCAGGATGGACGCCGCGAGCGCGTAGTCCCCGCGCCCCTGCATACGAGCGACGCAGGAGAGCACCATCTTCAGGCGGGTAAGGCGGTCGGGGTCGGGCGCGAGGCGTGGCGGGAAGGCGGTGAGCGGTGCACAGCGGTCGCAACGGGCGCACGGCGCGGAGGGGGAAGGCTCGCCGAAGTAGGCAAGGAGGAAGCGGTGGCGACAGTGCGGGGTGTTGACGAAGTCGAGCATCGTGCCGAGGCGGGCGCGGTCGGCAACCTCCTTTTGGCGAAGCTCGGCGCAGATGCTCCGGAGCGTGGCGTCGTTGCAGGTTTCGGGGACGGTGAGGACGTCGTCGGGCGAGCCGATGCGCCGGGTGCCGGAGCAGAGACCGTGGCGTTCGAAGAGGGCGATGAGGTTGCGCACCGAGAGCGGTGCCTTGATGCCGGCGCACTCCGCCCACGCCTCGGGGGATAGGCACGCCTCGCCATGCGGGTCGTGCGAGCAGGCGTTGCGAATCGCGGCGTACAGCTCGTAGACCTGTTCGGCGGGAGGATTGGCGGCGGCGAGGAAGAACTCCTGCGTGCGGACGTCGGCATAGTTGAAGAGGAGCTCGCACCAGGCGAACGCGCCGTCGCGCCCGGCACGCCCCACCTCTTGGTAGTACGCCTCTAGCGAGCCGGGGACGTCCCAGTGCACCACGAAGCGGATGTCCTGCCGGTCGACGCCCATCCCGAAGGCGTTGGTGGCGATGACGACGGCGGAGGTGCCGTTCATGAAGGCGTCCTGCACGCGGGTGCGCTCGCGGTCTTCCATCGCTCCGCTATAGGCGAGGGCGCGGATACCGTGCTGGGCAAGGCGGTCGCGAACCATCTCCACCGTGCGCCGGGTTGAACAGTAGACGATGCCCGTGCGGAAGAACTCGATCACCTGCAGGAGGCGTTCGAGCTTCTCGGCGTGCGTCCGGACGCGGGAGACGTGGAGCGCGAGGTTGGGGCGGGCGAAGCCGGCAACGAGCGTCTCCGGGGCGGAGCGGGGCGCGGTGCCAAGGCGCAGGTGACGGGCAATGTCGCGCCGGACGTCCTCGGTCGCCGTGGCGGTAACGGCGAGGATGCGCACCGAAGCGGGAAGCTGCGCAATGCAGTCGCCAAGGTGCAGATAGTCGGGACGGAAGTCGTGCCCCCACGCGCTGATGCAGTGCGCTTCGTCGATCGCGAGCATGGAGAGGGGCGTCTGGCGCAGGGCGTCAAGGAAGCGCGGATTGCGGAAACGTTCGGGTGCGACGTAGACGAGTTTGTAACTGCCCATGCGCAGAGCGCAGAGGCGGTGGGCGATCTCGGACTTCGCGAGGGAGGAATTCAGGAAGGTGGCGGGGATGCGCCGAGCGGTGAGGGCGTCCACCTGGTCTTTCATGAGGGCGATGAGCGGGGAGACCACGATAGTGGTGCCGGGCATCATCAGGGCGGGCAGCTGGAAACAGAGGCTCTTGCCCGAGCCGGTGGGCATAACGACCAACGCGTCGCGCCCCTCCAGCAACGCCCGCACCACGCGCTCCTGCCCGGGGCGAAAGGTGCGGAAGCCGAACCAACGGCGGAGCGCGTCGTAGAGGGGGTCGCTCAAGGTTGTGGCAGGGCGTAGTCTTCGATTGCCTTGCGGATAAGCTCGTTGTAGAGCTCGGGGGTGCCGAGACCGGACTTGAAGGCGAGCTGCGAACCGTCGGGCCCCATGATGACGATGTAGGGGTAGAGGCGACCGTCGTCCTCCACGGAGAAGGTGGCGTCGAACTCCGAGCGCGTCTCTTCGTCATCGCAGGAGACGTCGGCGTAGAGCATGTTGCTGGGCAGGGTGATGCGCTTATCGCCGAGCATGTTCCAGACCTTCTGGCAGTTGGTGCAGTTCTCTCTCCCGTACTGGACGAAGAGGAACTTCTTTTCCTTCTTTGCCTGCGCGATGGCTTTCGCGAGGTCGTGCTCACCCTTGGGCTTGACCACCTTAAGCTGGACGCACCACGCGGGCGTCGGGACGGGCGAAGGGGCGAACGCCTTCTCGCGCTCCGGCTCTGCCAAGAGGCAGGAAGCGACTCCCGTAACAAGCAAGCACAGTAGCGAGCGTTGAAGCTTCATGGCAAGTCTCCTTTTCGTTCTCAAGGTTCGGTTAAGACGCTCTTCCTATAATACCACATCGCTCGCGCCCTGCCCCGCGCAGCACTCATGTGGTACACTCTAACGGTTATGCACCTGACGCGCCAGATGGTTTTACGCTGGGCTCCTTCGGACGTTCTGGAGGAGGGGAGCAAGCTTGCCTCCGCGGGCGCGGTGCGGGGCGTCCAGGCGCGGGAGAACGTCCTTGCCGGGTCGCTGTGCCTCGGCGCGTCGCGCTTCGTTGTCCGCCTCCAGCTCAACGGTCCATTGCCTCCGAAGGTGCAGTGCCCTTGCGCCGGCGCGCAGGGCGGGAAGGTTTGCCGACACGCCATCGCCGTCGCGCTCCAATGGGTCAAGCAATCCGGCGACTCGGCTTCCGACGAGGGCGCGGTCTTTGCCGTGGAGCGTGCGCCGACACGCGCCGAGATTTTGAAGTGGGCTGGCTCTGCGCTGATGGCGCGGGCGGAGGCTCTGACAACGCGGGGCGCGGTCTCCCATGTTGCCTTCCATTATCCCGAGGGGCAAGGCGAGGTGAAGACGGGTGGTGGGTCGCTCCTCGCCACCTTTAAGATGCTTGAAAATGGACTGGTGGAGGGCAAGTGCCCCTGCGCCGTCTCCCGCGATCAGGGCTTCCTGTGCGAGCACATCATCGCCGTCGCGCTCGCGGTCATGCGCCTCTACGGCAGCCCCGAACAACGCAAGCTCTACGCCGAGGAACGCGCCCATGCCGTCCGCCTCGAAAACGCCCGCGGTCTGATCGCTCGCTCCCCCACGGGCACTCCCGCGAAGGTGCGCATCTTCCTCCCTGCCGATATCCCCGGTCAGTTCGCTCGCGGGCTGATCCGCGTTGCCGTGCGCCTCTTTGTGGGCGAAAAGGCGTTCAAGCCCCAAGAGCTCCCGCGCACCCCATACGCCTTCTCCCCCGCCGACGAAGCCGTCCTCAGCATCTTGGAGGACGTCTCGGGCGGCGCCTTCCAGGACGTCATTGTCCTCTCGGCTTCCGACTTCCTATCCCTCCTTCGGTGTGGGATGAGGAGCTGGGTGGGCTTTGCTGCATCGCGCCACCGCCTCCTCGTGCAACCTGAGCCCCTTGAGACGCCCCTACTCCTCGAAGCCCTCCCAGCAGAGGACGTTTTGCGACTGCGCCTCGTGTGCCCTCCCGAGGGCGTCTGCCTTGCCGAAGGGCGTCAAGGCTTCTGGCTTTCGGGCGAGCAAGCCCGCCCCCTCGCGCACCTCCTGCCCACCCCCTTCCAACCCCTCTACCGCCGTGAAGAGCGCATCGCCCGCTCCTGCGTGGTTGCCTTCTTCAACTCCGAGTGGCAGGTGCTTGCCTCGCAGCTGCCCATCGCCCCGGCAAGCGTTACGCCCGACCTCTTTACCTCCACCCCCGGCAACCCGCGGTTCGTCCTCGAGCTGTGCGGTTCGGAGGTCTCGGTGAGTGCCAAACTCCGCGCTCGCTATGGCGACGCGTGGGCAACGGCGGGCGTCCCGCTGGATATCACCGTCCCCGATCCCGACGACTTCTATCACAACTTTGTGCGCAACGAATCTGCCGAAGCCACCGCCCTCTCCCGCGTCCACGCGCTGGGCTTCTCCGGCAAGCGGGGCGACGCCTTGGAGCCGGTAACGGGCTTTCACAACGTCCTCAACCTCTTGGGCGAACATCTCCCCGCCTTGAAGCGCGAGGGCTGGGAGGTCGAGCTGTCCGGTCCGCTTGAAGCCTTCGCCGATTCTGCCCGCATCGTCGTGCCGAAGGTAACCGTCCGCGAAGCCGAGGAGGGGCGAGCCTTCGACGTCGCGGTAACCTTTACTGCCGAAGGGCTGGGCAAGGTCGCCCCCGAGGAGGTTACGCAAGCCCTCTCACGGGGCAACGCCTTTATCGAGCGCGCCGGCAAGCCCCCGCTCCTCTTGGACGTCGGAGCCATCCGCGCCCTACGCGAAACCCTCGGCTCGTGTCGCACCCGTCGCGCCCTCGGCTCTCCCCGCGAAGGGGAGGAGCGTCTCGACGCCATTCACGCGCCCTACGTCCAGGCGGCTCTGGCGCGCTTGGGCGGGGTGGTCTTTGAAGCCGAGCCGAATTGGAAGGCTCGCGCCGCCGCGCAGAACCGGGAACGCGCCCCCGAACCGGTTGACCTCGGGCGTCTGGAGCAGACCCTGCGCCCCTACCAAAAGGAGGGCGTCTACTGGTTGCGCTTCCTGGAGACTTGTGGCTTCTGCGGAATCTTGGCGGACGAAATGGGGCTGGGCAAAACCCTCCAAACGCTCGCTTGGCTCCAGTTGCCTCGGTGCCGGGAGAAGGCTCGCGGGTTGCCCGCGCTGATCGTCTGCCCCACGTCGCTTGTCGAAAACTGGCGGCGCGAAGCGCAAGCCTTTACCCCCTGGCTCCGCTGCCTGACCCTCTCGGGTGCCCATCGCGCCGACGACTTCGCCCGCGTCCCGGAGTGCGACCTCGTCATCACGAGCTATGCCCTTATCCGGCGCGACGTCGCCTTCCACGCGCAAGCTCGCTACTCTGCCGTCGTCCTCGATGAGGCGCAAGCCATCAAGAACCAGCGCACCCAGAACGCCCTAGCCGTCAAGCAGTTACAAGCCGATACGCGCCTCGTCCTCTCCGGCACACCCATCGAGAACAGCGTCGCCGACCTCTGGAGCATCATGGACTTCCTCATGCCCCACTACCTCGGCTCCTACCCCGACTTCCAGGTCAACTACGAAGACCCCGTCGCCCAAGGCGGTGCCCTCGCCGAACGCGCCCAGGCGCGTCTGCGCGACAAGTTGCACCCCTTCCTCCTGCGCCGACAGAAGCGCGACGTCGCCCGCGACTTGCCCGACAAAATCCGCTCCGTTACTTACTGCACCCTCACTCCCGACCAACGGCGCGTGTACGACGCCATCCACGCCCAGGTGCGCGACAACGTCCGCGGGCTTGTCCGCGAGAAGGGCGAACGCTCCCGGTTCGAGATGCTTGCCCAGCTTATGCGCTTGAGGCAGATCTGTTGCGACCTGCGCCTGGTGAAAAACCACACCCCGCGCCCCGGCGAAGCCCCCTCCGCGAAGCTCGAAGCCTTCATGGAGTGCTTGGCGGAAGCGCGTTCGGGCGGGCACCGCGTTCTTGTCTTCTCCCAGTTTACCTCCATGCTTGCCTTGATCGCCGAGCGTCTCCAAGCCGAGCACATCCCTTTCTGCTACCTCGATGGCTCCACGAAAAACCGCCTCGACGAGTGCGCCCGTTTCAACCAAACCCCGTCTATTCCGCTCTTTTTGATCTCGCTCAAGGCGGGCGGGACGGGTCTTAACCTCACCGGTGCCGACACCGTGGTGCACTTTGACCCGTGGTGGAACCCTGCTGCTGAGGAACAAGCCACCGACCGCGCCCACCGCATTGGACAGAAGAAGACGGTGCAGGTGATTAAACTGATTGCGCAAGATACGATTGAGGAGAAGGTGCTTGAGCTTCAACAGAAGAAACAAGCCCTCATCCAGGCAACCGTCAACGCCTCCGACGCCTCCCTCCTCTCGACCCTCACCGTCGCCGAAATCGCCTCCCTCCTCAACTAACCCCCACCCCCACCTCCGCACCGCGTTTGGGGTAAACGCGAACCGGGAAGACCTCGATCGCGGTGCG
>CAVDHG010000090.1:0-8544 GCA_963608725.1 Agathobacter rectalis
CCGCGTTTGAGGTAAACGCGAACCGGACTCACCTCGATCGCGGTGCGGACACCCCACTTTTTGGGTTCAAAATCCACCCCTCCCTGACCCCAAGTACTGAACATTTCGCCACATCCCTTTTCCCTCTAAGCCCTTATCCCGAAAACCGGGCGAATCGCCCATCGAAAACTCAAGCACTTATGCAAAACCGCCGGAGGGCGTCCCGGAAAACCGCCCGCAACCGAGTTTCGGGTCTCTCCGCACCGAGATTGGGTCGATCGCGGTGCGGAGACACCCGATCCCGGTTGCGGGGGGAGGTGGGAGGGGTTGGGGTTTGGTATACTGTATGGACTTATGGGAACAGTCTTCCACAAGGTTGCGTGGGGGGTGGCGTTCGCGCTTTTGCTCATCGTGGCTGCAAGCTTGTATGCGTTGCACCTCAATGCGCCAATGCCTTCTGCCGTCGAAGCCCCGCATCTGCTCTCCGCAGCGGCATTCGCAGAATCGCCACATGACGGCGAAGCGCAGTGGCAGGAGGGAATCTGTGCCCGTCAAACCGTTTTTCACGTCTTGGCAGGGAGTTGTGCGCAATTCCTGAGCGAACGCTCCTCGCCCCTGCCCATCCGCTACTACCGCTTAACGCCAATTGCCTGCGCCGTCATCGGACTGGCACTGTTGCCCCTCCTGGGGTTGCGTCGACGGGGCGGACTCTTTGAGTACGCAGACGGCACGCTCTGGACGATCGCCTTCCTCACGCTGTGTCTCGGCGCGTTGTGCCGGACGGCGATGTTCGAACCCTTTGCGCTTCTGGGGTTGCTCTTCATCCTGCTCCTAACGGCGTTGGGGGCGTATGCGCGTTGGCCGGGGTACGTCTCGGCGAGCGTGGCAGGAGGGGTCTGCGCGGTGGCGATGGGAGTTTCGCCGGTGGCGCTCTGGGTGGTTGCCCTGCTGATCCCGGCAGTCCTTATCGGCGTGGGGTGGACGCGGATTCGCCTTTACTGGCACAGCTTGCACGTGTTGCTGGCGGCGTCGGTGGCGATCGGGGGGTGCTCCCTCTTTGGGCACTTTGGCTGGATGGCGCCGCCTCCCCTGCCCACCCTGCCCGACTCGGTGGCGAGCGCGGGGTTCAACCTGCTCCGGGGCATCATGTACCACGGGGGCTTCGGTCTGTGCCTGCTGGCGTGGTTCTTCCTGCTCTTTGGGGGCGTCAAGCGGAGGGAACACCGGTGGCTCCGCGTGCTCGTGGTGCTCTTTCCGGTGCTCCTGATTGGTGGCATCTTCTTCCCGGGCGACGCTTCGTTCGCGGCTCCGCTGGCGGTGGTTTCGGCTCTACTCATGGCGATGGCTCTGCTGCTGATCCGGCGTGGATGGGTGCGAGGCGTGGTAGGGAGCGTGGCAGTGGGTATCTTGATTGCCGGAGCGTTCGGCGTTTGGGAGGCGGAGCACAAAGCCTTCCCCTCCTCTCGGGAAAACCGTCGGAGCGTCTCGGTGCTTCGCCTTGCCATGAAGTCCCCGCGCAGACCGTTCTTTAGAGTACGCGTCCTGACCGATTCGCCGGAAGTCTGCGCCCAGATGCTGTGGACGCTCCGCGGTTCGGCGCGGTGGGTGGCGTTCGGTTCGGAGGTCAACTTGGAGGACGCGGACATTGTCATTCTGGAGGAGGGGGCGACGGCGCAGATTCCGCAACCCTTGGGGCGCGCCCTCTTGCCGGGCGTGATAACGGTTGAGGGGAAGACGCGTTTCCGCGTGCTTGCCGTGCAGCGAGGAGCCGGGGAGGCATCATGAAGAAGGTGATTAGGCACGTGCCCTTTATCGCGCTGGCGGTTGCGGCACTCGGATGGTTCGCGCCGGCATACGATGGGTTCCTGACGGACTGGCACGACCCTACCCAGCACATGGAGTTCGTCTGGGTGGTGCCGGTTTTGTGCGGGGTGTTGCTCTGGCTCCGAAGGCAGAGGATCGCCGAATCGCTGGGCGCGCCGGAGCCGTGGTTGGCGTTGCCTTTCTTTATTGTTGCGGGCGGGTTGCTCTTTTTGGGGATGCGCGGGGGGCAGTCGCGCTTCTCGGAGGCGGCGGCGGTGGTGCTCCTGGCGGGGCTTGTCCTTGCCTGTTACGGAAGGCAGACGCTTCGCGAAACGTGGTTCCCGATTCTGCTTCTGGTGTTTGTGATGCCGGTGGGGTTCCTCGACAATTTTACGGTCCCCCTGCGCAGGATGTCGGTTACGGTAACGGCGGTTCTGCTCAATGGGTTGGGCGTGGGCGTCCGGCAAGTGGGGACGGCGATTGTGGCGACAAGCGAGCCGGCGTTCCACCTCGACGTGGCGGATCCCTGTAGCGGGATTCGCTCCCTCGTTGCGCTCTTCGTCGGCACCGCAGCCTACGGCGCGATTGCGTTGCGGAGTGTGTGGAGACGCTGGTTGCTCTTTTTGGCGAGCGTGCCGATTGCCTTCCTCGGGAATATCTTGCGCCTGACGGTAACGGCGTTGGCGTGCCACTGGGTTAGCCAATCGGCAGGGATGGTATTGCACGACAACGCGCTCTTCTTCGTGTCGCCAATTTACGCGCTCCTCGTCTTTGCGTTGGCGGACTTCTTAAAGCGGGGCGACAGGGCGCAGGCGGAGGAGAAGGCGTCTGCGGGAGGCGAAGTGGCTTGGCGGTGGCGGACGGTGCTCGGGCTTGCAGTGCTCCTCGTGGGGATGCCGCTCTTCCGGATCTATGCAAGCAAGCAGCCGCCCCTCGTCTTCGAGAGCGACGCCTTCTTGAGTCCGGCGTTCCAGTCGCTCCCGGGCGCGGAGATGCAGTTCCCATGGTTCTGCCAGAATCGGCTGTGCCTATGGTCGGGGGATTTCGATTCGGAGGCGCAGGCTCCCACGCAGTGCCCGCAGTGTGGCGGGGAAGTTCGGCGCGTCTCCAAGGCGGAGCTGGACATCCTGCCCAGAGACACGCAAAGCCGGAAGGTTACTTACCGTTTGCCGAACGGCGACACCTTTACGGCAGCTCTCGTCATCGCCGGGCGTAACCGGATGTCTATCCACCGCCCGGAGCTGTGCTTGCCGGCGCAGGGATTCGTGATGAGCGAGCGGAAAGTGGTGGAGGTGTTGCCGGGCGTGCCCATGGCGTGCTTCTCCCTTTCGCGGACGGGGCAGACGGCTCGGAGTGGCTTCGCGTACGTCTTCCTGCACGCTTCGGGGGCGACGGTCTCGAACCTTGAGCGCGTGGTGGGGGATTCGGTGGAGCGGTCGCTACACAATCGGATCCGCCGTTGGGCAATGGTAACCATCAGCTCCCCGCAACACGACTTCCAGACGCCGGAAGGGCGCGAGGCGTTGCGCCGGTTCATGGAAACGTTTTACCCCACGCTCTGGAGGATTAAGCCCCATGCCTGAGAGGCGAATCACCGTGGCGCGGACGCTCTTCTCGCGAATGCGCGGACTCCTCGGGCGCAAGGCGTTGCCTCCGGGGGAAGGACTGCTTATCCGCCCGTGTCGCGCCATCCATACGCTGGGGATGCGCTTTGCGATCGATGCGCGGTTCTACGATCGGCGCGGAGTGTGCGTGCGCGAAGTCCGGGGCGTGCCTCCGGGGCGGTGGTGGGTCTGGGGCACTTGGCGGGCTGAGGCAGTCTTGGAATCCATGGCGGGGGATGACGCGTTCGACGAGATGGACGCGTTGCCGGAGGATCTGATAGAGCGATGAAGACGTTGCGCGTACACTCCTACGAAAGCTTCGGCGCGGTGGACGGGCCGGGGATCCGCCTGGTGGTCTTCCTACAAGGGTGCCCCCTGCGGTGCATCTTCTGCCACAATCCCGACACGTGGTCGCTTGAAGGCGGAACGGAAACCCGTCTTGAAGAGATCGTGCGACGCGCCCGCCGGATGCGCCCCTACCTGGGCGAGACCGGGGGCGTAACCTTTTCCGGTGGCGAACCCCTCTTGCAAGCGGAGGCTCTGCTTGAGGCGATCCGCGCTCTGCACGAGGCGGGCTTCCACGTCGCCATCGACACCTCCGGAGCTCTCGACTCTCCCGCCGCCCTCGCGGTGCTGGACGAAGCCGATCTCATCTTGCTCGACGTTAAGAGCGCGGACGCCGATCGCTTCCGCGAAGTTACGGGGCTTGACCAGGCGGCTACACGGCGCGTCTTCGACCACCTGCGCACCACGCAAAAGCCGGTCTGGATTCGGCAAGTCGTGGCGCACGGACTGAACAACACGGAAGCGGAGAAAGAGGCGACGCGTTCCTTCATCGCGGGGCTGAACGTTCAGCGCATCGACCGCTTGCCCTACCACGAGCTGGGAATCGTAAAGTACGAATCGCTCGGGTTGCCCTATCGTGGCGCGAAGCTCAGCGCGCCCACCCCGGAGGAGTTGCCGTTGTGAACGACGCGTGTGCACCAGAAGCTCTAGATGAGTACCGCCAACGTCTCCAGGACATGGAGCCGGCGCAACCGCCCTCGGCGCACGCGCACCGGAGAAAAGCTCGCGCCTTTAATCCGCGCCGGGTGCTCGTCCTCACCTTCCTGCTCCTCATCTTGGCGGGGGCGTGCCTCCTCAATACGCCGTGGGCGCAGGCGAGCGGGTGCTGGTCGTGGGAAGTTCCGGGGGAGCCCTTCGCGTGGGGACGGTGCGCCCGGGCGTTGCTCGACAATCTCTTTATGGCAACTTCCGCTTCGTGCGTAACGGGGCTTGCCGTGGTGGACATCGCCACGACCTACTCCACGTTCGGGCAAGTGGTGCTCGGCGCGTGTATCCAGTTGGGCGGGCTAAGCTTGATGACCTTGGGCACGGTGATTATCGCCCTGCTTCTCGGGCGCGTTACGATCGAAGGCGAAGAGCAAGTGCGCATGAACTACGGTGCCTCCTCCGGGCGGGCACGGCTTCTCCTCGGGCAGACCGTGCGCTACGTCTTCACCTTCGAGGCGGTGGGCGTGCTCCTGCTCTTTGTGAGTTACTCTCGCCACGGTTACCCCGCCCTGAAGAGTCTGGGCTACGCCACCTTCCACGCGATTAGTGCCTTCTGCAACGCGGGGCTTTCTCTCCACCCGGAGAGCCTCCAATGTTTCCGGGGCGACCTCCTTTACACCCTCACCATCGCCACGCTCGTAACCTTGGGCGGCATCGGCTTCCTGGTCTTGGCGAACGTCTTTCACTACCACTTCTGGCGACGCAACCTGCTCGTCCGGGGGCGGATTTCCCTTCACTCGCGCATCGTGCTCTGGACAACGCTTATCCTCTGCGCCGGGGGCGGTCTGCTCTTCACCATCTTGGAGTGGGACGCCTCCTTGGCGTCGAGCGCGGTAGCTCCCGTTTGGGATACGCTCGTGCACGGCAACTGGTCGGAGCTCCTCCCCGCTCTGCAAGGCGCGGGGGAGAAGATCGCCACGGGTTTCTCGCAAGCTGCCATCTTCCGCACGGCGGGCTTCAACCTCGTGCCCATGGCAGAGCTGACCCCGCCCACCAACATGCTATCCACCCTGCTCATGCTCATCGGTGGCTCCCCCGGCTCGATGGCGGGCGGCATCAAGACCACCACCCTCGTCGTCCTCCTGCTCACCATCCGCGCCTACATCCGTGGCAACCCGGCAGTCCAAGTCCACCGGCGCACGCTCTCCAACGCCATCTGCCGAGAAGCGATGGTGATCGTCTTCTTCTACCTGGCAACCGTGTTCGTCTTCTACTTCATCCTGCTCCTGACGGAGTCTGCACTCGTTGCCAAGCAGGGGGACTTCGCGCTCTTTTATGAGGTAACCTCGGCTGTCGGCACGGTCGGAGCCTCCCTAGACGTTACCCCGCACCTCTCCCTTCCCGGGCGCGCCATCCTTGCGCTTGCCATGTTCCTCGGGCGTATCGGGCCCATCTCCATTGTCCTGGCGATGTCCGGACGCAAGCCTTCGGGTTGGATTCGCTACCCGGAGGAGAGTGTAACCGTGGGCTAACCATGCGCCTCTTTGCCTCCATCGCCTTCCGCTTCCGGGGCATCCTCGAACGCTTCCTAACGCCCCCGGAAACGACCGGTGCTTGGGGCGAAGAGTGGGCAACGCGCTACCTGCGCACTCGCGGGTGTCGCATCCTCGGGCGCAACGTCCACCCTTGCCGGTATGGCGAGCTCGACATCATCGCCCGGAAGGGCAAGACCATTCTCTTCGTTGAAGTCAAGACGCGCCGGAGCGAACGCTACGGTCGCCCCATCACCGCCGTGGCGCAGGAGAAACGCCGTTTGCTGCGCAAGTGCGCCACCCGCTGGCTCTCGGCGCATGGGCACCTTGAGTCGCGCACGCCCTATCGCTTCGACGTCGTGGAAGTCCTCGGCATTCCCGGAAAAGGGATTCCCCAGATTACCTGGGTGCAAGCTATCGATATGTCTCGCACACGCGCCCCGGAGCTGTTCTAGCTCCCGCGCTCATCCTACGCCGAAGGCTCTGGCGTCCACTCCCCGCGCTTCAATCCGCCCTGCGCCGTCAGCTTATCAATCAAGTGCGCCGGCAGGAGGTTCGCCTCCTGAAGGGCTTGACGCGTACACGGCACCCAGCGAAACGCAATCCACGATTCCCGCGCCTGCGGTTCATCGCTCAAGCCGGGCATCGACAAGGCATAGATCAAATTGATCTCGCAGTGCGGTTCGCCCGCTTGCGTAAAGGCGTCCTCCGAAACAGCGAGCAGCTCTCCCACTTCTGCCGCGCCCCCCAGCTCTTCGGCGATTTCCCGCAGGAGCGCATCGCGCCCCCGCTCGCCGAACTCAATATGCCCGCCGGGGAGATAGCACCGCCCGCCCTGGACAGGCTGGCAGACTAAGAGCTTCCCCTCGCGCATACACACGCCCCGAGCGATCGTTTCGATGTTGGCGTTCTCGTACACGGCGAAGGGTTAAAGCTCGGCAGGCTTACCGCCCGCAACACTTCTTATACTTCTTCCCCGAGCCACACGGACACGGGTCGTTGCGCCCGACCTTCGGCTCTTCGCGGACGATCGGCTTGGGCTTGACCAGCTCGCCATCAATGAACTTCCATTCGCCCTTGACCTTCTGGAAGAGCGAGCGTTCGTGATGCTCGAAGGGCGTGCCGTTCACGCTGTAGTGCGCGACGAATTCCACCACGCCCTCTTCGTCGCCCGCTTCGCCCCGCTCCTTGCTTAAAACCTCCATGCCCTGCCACTCGGAGCCTTCCGCCCAACGGCGCGTCGCCTCCGGGTCGAACTCCTTCTGCACCTCTTCGCCGGAGGTGTTATAGAGGAAGTCGATGTTATGGAGGGCGTACGCCGTGTAACGGGCGCGCATGAGCCGCTCGGCAGTCTCCGGCTTGGTGGCTCCGTCGAGAATCGGCGCACAGCAAGTCGCCGCCGGCTTTCCGGAACCGCAGGGGCAAAGCGTTTCAGAGGACATAGCAGGTCTCCCGCTTAAAAAGGCTCTTAGACGAGGTTACGCCGAATCAGCTCCTCGGCGATCTGGACAGCGTTCAACGCCGCGCCCTTGCGGATGTTGTCGCCCGAGCACCACAGCGCGATGCCGTTCTCCTCCGAGGGGTCGATGCGAATGCGCCCGATGCCCACGTTGTCCTTACCCCCAAAGTCCTTCGGCATGGGGTAGACCGCCGCCGGCAAATCATCCACCAGATCCACGCCGGGAGCCTTGCGGATAATCTCGCGCACCTCTTCAACCGTGAAGGGACGCTCAAACGTGGCGTGCACCGCGATGCTGTGTGCGTAAAAGACCGGCACCCGCACGCACGTGCAGGCAATGCGCAGGTTCGGCGCGCCGAGGATCTTCCGGCTCTCAAAGGTGAGCTTCGCTTCCTCGGTGGTAAAGCCGGGCATCTCTTGCTTGGGTCCGCCAATCTGCGGAATCACGTTCGCCACGATGCGGTGGGCAAACGCCTTGGGGGTCGTGGGTTCGCCCAGAGCCATCTGGCGCGTCTGCGTTTCCAGCTCGTCGATTGCCGCACGCCCTGCGCCCGAGACGCTCTGGAAGGTTACCGCCGTCATGTGGCGGAGGGGGTTGACGCGGTGAAGCGCGGCGATACCCATGAGCGTGATGATCGTCGAGCAGTTCGGATTGGCGATGAAGCGTGCGCCCTTGCGAACCATGGCTTCCATCGTGTCGGCATTAATCTCCGGCACCACGAGCGGGACGTCCTCGCACATCCGGAAGTCGTCCCCGTTATCAATCACGAACGCGCCTTTATCGGTGGCAACTTTGCCCCACATCTTGCTCGCGCCCTTTGCGCCTTCCGTCCCGGCGAAGAGCACGATGTCCAAACCTTCAAAGCTCTCCGGCTTCGTCTCCAACACGTGAAACGTCTCGCCCGCAATCACCTCATCGCGCTCACGCGTGGCGAGCACCCGAATCGACTTGGCGGGGAATTGACGTTGCCGGAGCACCTTAACCATCTCCGTGCCAACTGCGCCGATACCAACCAAACCAACATTGTACTGTTTCATAATGCGTAACTCCATTGAGTCCTAAAGTGCCGGTTATCATACCATATCTCCCCCCCTCCCAACGCAACCCTTTTTCCCCTCCCCCCGCAACCGAGTTTCGGGTGTCTCCGCACCGCGTTTCACCCAAACGCGAACC
>CAVDHG010000091.1:0-8415 GCA_963608725.1 Agathobacter rectalis
GCGCAGCAAACGCCACAGAAAGCCCCAGAAACTCAATGAGCAAAACAGGCAGGATTAGCTTCTTCATGGTTTTCCTTTGGTTGTGGTGAGGGTTTGGGGGGAGGTAACGTTTCGGGAGGCGTAGGCTCCGAGAAGGAGATGTCGCCTTCGGCAACGAAACAGACAACGCGCCGCAACTTTCCCTCGGGGAACGCGTAGAGCGTGCGAACGGCGCGGAGAGTCAAGGTCTTACCGGGCACCTTCTGCGCGAAGAATGCCGAGAGGTTCACCTTCGCGTCCGCAAGGGCTTCGCGGTAGAGCTCGGAATCGCTTTCGGACAAGTCGCCCGAAAAGTCTTGCTCGGCTTCGCCGTTGAAGAGGTAGCCGGGGGTGTCCGCCAAGGTGTAGCGTAACACGTTGCCGGGGATAAACACGGCGGGATGTTTGCGTTGGGCTTCAGCAAGCACGCCAAGCTCGTCCAGCGCAACGCTCTGGGGCGCAAGCGCGAGAAGGAGGATTGCTAAGAGCCAACGCGCCATGTCTTCACCCGGAGGTTTAGAAATCGGTTACCGCTTTGCGAACGTAGCCCTTGTTCTCTTGCGGGGCGCAGGGGGCAGGCGCGGGGGTAGCACCCTTCGCGGATTCGCGATTGGCGAGACTCCGGTCGATGCTTTTCCCGATTACATTGGTGGCATTCAACGTCTTACTGCTCACGCCAACGGTGATCTGGATCTCGCCACCTTGCCCCCGCGGCGTCTTCTGCTCGCGAAGGACAATCACGCCGGCGAGGAGGGCTTCGGATGAGACCTTGATCTGCTCGGTCATCACCTTGACGGATTCCTTCTTCACGCTCACGTTCTGGGCGTCGCCTTCTTTGGTCAGCGTTTTGACCTTCTTCGTAACTTCATCCATGCCACTTGTTACAGCAATCTTCTCCTTGAAGAACTTGGCTATGCTTGCCTTGGCGCGGAGGGTGGCTTCGCTACGAGCGTCCTTAATGTCATCGGCTTCGTTGAAATCGTAAGAAGCTGTCCCGCGAGCGAAGAGTTGAAAGGCGCCAGTCTCTTCATTGAGAAAGAAGGAAACGCCGTCGGGCTGTTCGGCAAGAGCTTGCTGAACCACGGGGCTGGCGGCGTTGGCTTGGAGGGAATCCTGCTCCGCATTGGCGAGAAGTTGACCGCCCAAGAAGAGCGTGCAAGCCACAAAGAAGGTGAGACGTTTCATCGTGTTTTCCTTTCTTTCGTTTCTCCGTGAACCTTAACGCGCCGGCACGATCCAAGCGTAGAGCGGGTCGGCAAGTTTGGAGAGGAGAGCTTGGAGAAGATCGGCATCCTCGTCGTGCGCGAGAATGGTCTTGATTTCGTCGTTATCCAAGGTTAGGGTAAGGGATTCGGACTTCACGGCTTGCCCGGTGCGGTCATTGAGGAGGGTCGCATTCAGGCGGAGCGTCATCTTATAGACCGAGCCGAATTTCCCGGTGCGCTTATCCTGCCCGAGGGTTTTGGAGTACTTAACGTCGGTTATCTCCGAGCGCAGACTGTAGTCGGGGGTCAGCCCTTGCCCAATGCGCATGAGCTCTTGCGAGCCGGAGAGGTTGGCGGAAGTCATGGCGTCCGTTACGGTCTTATTCTCCACCACGGCATTGATCGACTGATCGGTAAGAATCAGGAATCGCCCGGTATCCGCCAGACCGCGGGGGAGAGCGAACTGCACAGCGCGAGCCACCTCCGCCCCGGAGAGACGGCGGTTGGGACCGAGCGCATAGATGGCAGACTTGTCCTCCGTGCGCATCTCGGGGCGACAGACCATGAGAGCCACCGCGCCACCCTGCCGGGGGTTATCGAGGAGGGCATAGACCGTTGCCTCCACGTTCGCGCCTTGCGATGCAACTTGGACAACGCGGTATTCGCGAACGAAGCCCGCAGTCTGCGTCAACGTCTGAGCCTCCTGCTCATGCGAGGCTTCCTGTTGAACCGTGGTGGACACGTTGCCCGCCACGCTCACACTCTGCTTCAACTTCTTCATGCGCTCGCTCAGACGCTCATTGTTCTGAATCGCCTGCCCGTAGGTTTGTGAGATCCCCTCGATCAACGCCTGCACCACGGCGGTATGGCGGTCAGCCCCGACGCCTACGCACACAATCCACCCCTCCGGAAGCGGAGGAAGTCCGCTCGCTTGCGAAACCGCGGGGGCCGCTTGAGGAGTTGTTGCCGGCGCGGGAGCGGTTGGTGCCGGAGCGGGCGCAGGAGCAACGGCGGTCGCGCCAGCTTCGGTGACGGAAGCGACGGCGATGGTCTTGGGACTCGTGCCAACCATGACGCGGACTTCGCCACCCGCCGAGCCAGACGCCGGGAACTTCCCTTCCTGCAAGACGATGACGCCCTTGAGCAACGCGCTCGAAGAATTCCGCACAGATTCGAGCGTGCGCTTCGCCGTGAGCTTAAGGGTGGAAGCGGTCTGCCCGTTCGCGTTGGAGGTCTGGAACTTCACCTTCCTCGAAGCTTCGTCGAGCTTCTCTGCGCTGGCGATCTCTTCTTTTAGGAACTTAGAAATCTGCGCCTTGGCACGAAGAGTCGCCGCCTGGCGAGCGTCGCGAATGTCATCGGGGTCGCTGAAGTCATACGCCCCGGAAGCGACAGAGATAACTTGATAGGAGCCATCCGGCGAGACGCTGATTGTAACGCCGTCGGGCGTGTCCTCGAGTTTGGGGACGGCGGCAATCAAGGCGCCCCCAAGTGCCACTGCCAAGAGTGTTGTAAAAGCCTTCATCGTTTTCTCCCTTACGGCATGACGTACTTCATGCGCAGTTTGAAATCCTGGCAGTCCCGGCGCGGAGCGATGGACGTGAAGACGCCGTCGTCTCCCGGCTCAAGGGTGCGTTTCTGCCAGGTGGCGCTGTCGGGGTCTTCAACGACGACACCTTGAGCGTCCTCCCAGTCGAAGCGGAACTTGGTGCGGATAGGCGTCTGGGTCATGTTCTTGACGTAGACTTGGATGCGCGCATAGCCATCGTTCGTCTGCGAACGGCGGATGTCGCGGACAACGACCCACGAGGCGTGGAAGCCGTCGAGGATGACTTCCTTATAGGAGGCGTGCTCCACCTTGGCGACGGGTGTCGCCGTCTCGAAGGTGTTGACTTGCGGGACGTAGACCTGCTCCTCGGCGCACCCGGAGAGCAGTGCCAGAGCGAGGACTGGGAGAATGACTTTAGAGAACTTCATCTTACTTCCCCGGTGTAACGGTGAGCGTGCGACCATTCTTCTTGGCGGCGTCATCGGTGATGTCCTCAACGCCGGCTTCGACAATGATGTCCGAGACTTCCGCCCAGAGGTCATCGAGATCTCCGATGTCCTTACGCGTAACCACACAGGAGAGGGAGTCTTTAACGATCTTCGTCTTCTCTGCCGTGCTGATTCCCCGAGCGATGATCGCCTTCTTGAGGGCGGTGCGGAAGCGAATGCGAATCGCCTTGTCCACCTTGGAGCAATTCACAACGAGCTTCATCGGACCCTGCGGACGGGAGGCGGCGTTGCGCATAGAGGTCGCCATGCCGATGAGCTTGGAGCCCATCTCCTCGCCGTTGAGGACGGCGTTAATCGCACGCTCGACTGCCGTACCGAAGTCTGCCATTACGCCCTCGGCGGTTTTACTCCGCGTCCGGAACACGATGTCGCGAGAGCCGATACTTTGCGTGGTGTTCGCCGCGAGATTCTTGAAGCTTAAGGAAACCGAGACGCGGATCTCGCCGTCTGCGGGGTTGTAGATCAAGGCGTCAATGCGGTAGTAGAGCGCGATGGCGTCCGGGTTGTTTCCCTGGACGGTACGCAGGAAGTTAGGTGTAACCACGAAGCCACGCGTCGCGCTGTTGACGTCGTAACTCACGCCGACGAGGACGGGGTCGCGCTTCTTCATCTCCTCGTAGTTCTCGTTATCTTCAAGGAGGATGACCTCGAAGCCGAAGGTGTTCGCCTTCTTCACAAGGGCATCGCGGATGCGCCGTTGGAACATGTTATAACGCGAGAAGAAGAAGTTCCCGGTGCTGTCGCCGAGCTGGATCTGCCCGGCGTCCGGAGGCTCTTCCATCACGAAGAGCTCAAGCTTGGTGCCGTCGGCGATGGTGTTGGAGCTTACGCCGTTCTCGGTGAGGAACGCAGCAACCTTTTCCTGGTCGATCGTAACCGTGTACGTGGCGGTTACTTCGCCGTCTTCGGCTTCCAGATCGCCCTCAAGGCTAGGGTCGCCTTCCACGAGGCAGGGCGCAGACCTTACCGCCTCGAAGAGGACGCGCTCGGGCACGTCCTTGTTCTGCTTGATCAGATACTTCTTCACTGCCAGTTCGTTGGCTTTCTTTTCGAGGGCAAGCCTTGCCTTCCCCGTTACGCGTTGCCCCGGCACGGAGACTTCCACGACCACCTCGTCCCCTGCCGCGTAGGCTCCGAAACCTAGCAACAGCGCACAGCCTAACGCCAAAAGAATTCGCTTCATCGGGACCTCGCTTTCTCCTTCTTGCCGCGGACGCCCTACCGGTGGCGGAGACCTTGCTCCGCGCCACCGGCACGCGTACGCCCTTAGTCCATCCTCGCCTTCTTGCTCGCCTTGTTTTTCGCCTTGCTGGCTTCGTTCACGCGAGCCTTCTGCCCCATCGCCATGAGGCAACGCGAGATGCCCAGCGCGACCTCTTTCGTCGGCTTCATATTGAACGCCTCGGTGTACGTGTCGTAAGCAAGGTCAGCCTCCCCCAAGGCTTCCTGGGCGATACCATGCGCGTAGAGGTAAACCGGGATTTCTTCGTCGGCGAAATACTCCAGTTGATCCTCCAGCTCATCATCGTCGAAGCTCTCCTCGGAGGGCGGGACGGGATAGTTCGCCTTCTCGTCGGCAATGGATTCGATGGTGTCGGCGAGGGGCGTACCGACCTTCTGGCGGATCATGTAAGCGGTGTACGCCTTGGTCGCCTGCCAGGCGCGGTTGTTTACAAGGTTTGTCAGCTTGGGGTCGAACCGCTTGTCGAACATCCACAGCACGCGCTTATCCACCCACGGCGAGTCGAAGGTTACCTCCGTGGGAGCCACCTTGGCGGCGAGATCGCCGGAGAGACGCGCCGCGAGCATGAGCTTGGCTTGGAGCTCGGTGGGGAGCGTTACCGTATTTTGCGTAAGCAACACTTTACCGTTTGCGTCTACGCCTTCTTTCGGCGCAGGCTCATCCTTGGCGGGAGCCTTGAGCAGAGAAGTCGCGGTCGACGCCAGCTCGCCACCCACCGCCGCGCCAAGTCCGCCCAAGCCAACTGCGCTCGTCGCCTTATCCGTCTGCTTGTCCAACGCTCCACCGAGTCCGGCACCGAGGGCTCCCGCCGCGGCGTCTGCTGCCGCGCCAACCAGCGCTTCACCCATGGGGCTTGTCGCCTCGGGGAACATCTCCTCGTAGGCAGTCTTCTCTTCTTCCTTGCCCACCTTCTGGAGGCGCGAGACGGCGCCGTCGTTCGCCATGCCCACGTCGGCAACGTCAATCTTCATCTCCGAGCCGTTCATCAACGTGAAGCCCTGCTCCGTTACTTGATACGTGTCGATAATCTTGGAGATGTTCCCTTGCCCGTCCACGCGATAGAACGCCAGCGAGAGCATCAACGTGGCACTCTGCGTGCGATACCGCAACATGTGTAGGACGTCCTTCGTCTCCCGCGTAACTTTCGCGATCGACTCCACATCCACGCCGAGCACCTTCTGCGTGTACGGAATGTTCTCCCACGTGTGGAGCGTCAACCGCTTGGGATACATCCCGTGCGTCTCGGGCATGACCTGCCACCACACGCGCCCGTAGACCAACGCGTCAAACCGCTTCGACGGCGGATTCAGCTCCTCTGCCGAATCCCCGATCGCCTGCTCGCACGAAAGCTCTGCCACCTGGTAGAGCGGGCTCTTGTAGAACGCCGAAGCCACCGCTCGCTGGACGAGTGCGCACGTTTCGCGGTCTGCCGCGAACACCCCCGCCTGCATAAAGGCGTCTCCGGGCAACGTATTGAAATCCACGAACGCAATCTTCGAGACGCCCGAGAGCTTAATCTCCCCGGCAACTTTCATCGTGATCGGGATCGTCGGCGAACTGCACCCCGATGCCAGGAGCAACCCGAGCACCACCACCGACGCTGCACCAAAGAAAAGTTTCTGCTTTGCTTTCATGTTCCTCAAGCTCCTTCCTTACTTCTTATAGGTTGTGGACGCATCCTTCTTCGCGCCGGATTCCTTCACGCTCTCCTGCGCCGCCCGCGCCCTGTCGATTCGCTCCAGTCCGCGCTCTGCGCCGTCCGAACCCGAATCAAGCTTCAACGCCTCCTTGTACGAACCCCGCGCAGACTCAAAGTCGCCCAACGCTTCATAGGCGAGTCCCTGGTTCTCGTAGTCCGCCTCCGTCGGTTCCTCCATCGCGTCAACCGTGTCGATCACCGCCTGGAATGCCTTTGCCTCCAAGAGCAAGAGCACCTTTTCGTCGGAGTCGGTGTTCGGCTCGAAATCCTGAGCCTCCCGGTAGGGCGAGATGTCCCGGATCACGTGGTCAATGGCTGGCGCGATCGCCACGGAGAGTGCCTTCATTTCAGAAGGCGCAGCTGCGCTCCACGCCGAGGCTTCCGGCATCGACACCGGATATGTCGCCGAATACAGCCTCTTGCCACTCTTTGAAACGACCGTAGCGGTCAGCTCGCCGGTAACCGTGGTCTGCCACACGTGATACGTCTTCTTCACCTTTTCTACTTCAATGCCCGCCTTGTCCGGCGTGCTCAGAGGCACCTTGCCCGGCTCAGCCTTGACCTTATAAGGAATCGTGGACAGGATAAACTCCCGCTCCTTCTCCACCTGTTTCGACGCCAGCTCGGTGATCGCCAGCTTCAGGGTGAGCGTCGCCACCTCGGGGTGATTCTCCGAAGCGAAGGAGGCGTGCCCATGTTGCGACTCCTTGATCTTCGCGAAGTCCTGAACGCTCTTGGAGCCTTCGGGCGCACCGAAGATGTTGTCGACCGTTTGGACGTAGCCTTCCTTATACAGGCGGGCAGAGGTCAGCTGTTTGAGCATCCCGGACGCCTGCTTGGAGACCTCCCTGCGATTCGACGCGGGTGCGCCGAGATCCGCTTTCGCCACGTCCGCCTGCGCCACAATGGCAAGGACCTTGACGCTCTGGGCGTCTCGAATCTGACGCGCCGGCATCACGTAGTCAATCCGCACCTTCTCCGTGGCACACCCCGCCAGCAGGGCAACGCCACACAGGGCAATCGTCGCCACACCAAAACCGCATTTATGCTGTCCCATCTTTCAGACCTCCTTACTTCTCAAGATTGGCGAGTTTGTATTCCAAGCGAGCGAGCGCAATCGGGCAAATCATCGCGAGGCTGTCCGTCTTTGCCAGCTCAAGAATATACGTCTGCCGCTTGTGCAACTCCTCCAACACCACGGGATCCAGGCACCCAATCTCCAGCCCGATCGCCTGAATGTAGTAGTTGCTCAACATCGTGGCTAAGTCCCCATCGCGATCCTCGTAGTCGCCCTTGTGGACGTCTGCCAAGAATTCGTCAAACGGCAGCGGGAGCATATTGCTCGACGCCTCCGCGATCGCCGTGCGCTGATCCTCCGCCAAGAACGCCTCCTTCATCGAGAGCGACGCCTCCTCCGGCACCAACACCTTGATCCGCTTCGTCTGCGTCACCAAGATGTCCTTCACGCGCCCGACGATCTGTTGCGTAAATTCCTCCTTGCGAGCCGAAGCCGGGCGAACGGGTTTCTCGCCCGCCGTCTGAATGAAGCCGTCGTAAACCGGGATCTCCACGTAGTAGATCGGGTGCAGACCTTTCACTTCGTAAATCGCAATGCTCACACCCTCGGCGAGCGACTTCGACGCCTGGCGCTTCTGCACGATCTTCTCGCGAATCATGCCCGGCTCGTCCGACTTCGCCCCCTCCTTAACAATCTTCATCGTCTCCATGTAGGGCAGGTCGGCGCGCCGGTCAACGCGTTGCGCCGAGAGGGCACTGACGATCATCCAGTAGTCCGCCTTCTCCTCGACGAGCTGAATATTCTTTGCATCGGCAAAGGACTCCTTCAACTGCGCAACCACCTTTTGCGCCAACGTGTCGCCATGCCAAACGCCCGCGCCTTCGTCCAACGCCACAATCCGCACCTTCGCTCGGTCTTTCAGCGCAACCTCCGCAAAGGAGACTGTGGGGTAGTCATACTCTGCCACCCGCGGAGAATAACACCCGCAAATCGCGAGCACCCCCATACATACTCCAAGAATCGACCAACTCGCCTTCTTCATAGACTAACCTCGTTTCATCGCTCACCCCAAGCTCATCCCGGGAGAGCACCCTTATATATTACCCCCCCCCCGTAGCCGCCTGTCAACCCCCTTTCTCCAGTATTTTTCACCCCATACCCCCCACTCTACCCC
>CAVDHG010000092.1:0-8401 GCA_963608725.1 Agathobacter rectalis
GGTTACTTTTTGCTTGATTTGGGGTTTGGGGTTTGGTATTATGTATGCACTCGTTTACGGGGCGGTAGCTCAGTTGGTAGAGCATCACGTTCGCAACGTGGGGGTCAGGGGTTCGAATCCCCTTCGCTCCACCATCCTTCTCTAAAGGATGTTCCCCGTTCGGTTCCCCCTCCGTGGGGCATCTTTCTCCGAACAAAAACGCAGGCTTTTTACACAATAAAAGCGCGGATCTGAAAAGACCCGCGCTTTCGTTTGCCACCGTCTTGGCTTCGCTTATTCTTCAAAGGGTTCGCGAGCGAGGGAGCCATCTTCCTCTTTAGTCTTAATCAGCTCCACGCGCCGTTGGACTTCGTTCAGCTTCTCGGTACAGAAAGCGACGAGTTTGCGTCCCTCCTCAAAGGCGGCGACCGTTTTGTCGAGCGGGAGATTGCCACTCTCCATCTGCGCGACCAATTCATCCAGACGCGCCGAAGCCTCCTCGAAGGTTTTGGGGGCGCGGGGTTTCGCTTGTTCGGTCTTTGACATCGGGTTCTCCTTACTCTGCCTTACTTGCCGGAGCAGATGTATTATAGCGTTTTGCCTTCTCGGTTTTCAGCGTTTGCGCCTCTTGCGTGCGCCCCTGCTTCTCCAGAATCGCGAGGGCGTCGTCAAAGGCGGCAGGGACGAGTTCTTGGTCATCAAAGAAGATGATCAGATTCATGTCGGCACGCAGGGCGTTATCGAGGTCGCCCAAGGCGTTACAGGCGGTAGCCAAACCGGCGTAGGCTTGCGCACGGATAAGACGCTCCTGGGCGGAAGCGGTCGAAGTGTGCTCAATCGCCTTCTCAAATGCCGGGCGAGCCTTGTCGTAAGCCTTCCGCGCCGAGTAGAGTCGCCCAACGCCCAAGGCAGCCTTAGCGAGGTAGGGCGAGACGGAATCGGGCGCGCCTTGCAGGGCAGATTCATAGGCAGAAAGCGCGGTTGCCGCGTTCCCCTGCGCTTCGGCGGAGAGCCCGAGCAGCGTCTTGGCGGCAACGTGGTCGGAACTCTGCGCTTGCGGGTGGGCGTCGAGAGCGCGGGAGGCTTCGTCGGCACGCGTCCACTCTTTGCGCTCAATGCGGAACTCGGCGAGCCAACGCAGGTACGCGGGAGCGAGCGACTGCAATGCGGAAGACTCCAGAAGGGGCTGAAGGAGCGTTGCTGCCTCATCGAACTGCTTGAGCGCGTAGAGAGCCTGAGCGCGACGGAGCGTGGCATCGGTCTTCTGCGCGTGGTCGAGCGGACGAATTGCGGGGGATTGGGTCGGAGCGGTGAGTGCCTTTTGCAGGAGGGTATCGGCATCCTTGAAGGCTTGCGCGTTGAAGGCGAGGAGACCGCGGAGGTAGGCAGCTTCGGCAAAGGCTTCGCCCTGCGGGAAGCGGGAGAGGTATTCATCCAAGGATTGGGTGGCACCGGCGGTGTCGCCACGCGCAACTTCGCGTTTGGCTTTCAGGATAAGCGCGTTCGCCGAGATGGAGGCGTCGCTCCCGGAGAGGGCAAGGCGGAGGGCGATTTCAGCGCGGTCGTCTTGCTTGGATTGCGTAAAGGCATAGGCAGCGGCATAGGCGGCGCGCTGGGCGATGGGAGCCGTCTTCCACGTTTGCGCGGTGCGAAGCCACGTTTCGCCCGCAACGTCCCACCGGTTCTCCTTCTGCTCGATGGTTCCGAGGCGGTAGCTCGCCTCCGAGGCTTGCGCTTCCGGAGCGTGGGCGATCAACCACGTGGCAACCGCTCGGGCTTGCGCCAAATCCTGCGCTTGAATCGCGGCATCCAATCGGTAGGGCGAGAGGGCGATTAAGGACGCCTCCGAAAGGTGCGCACTCACGCGCTTGAAAGCGGAGAGAAAGGCTTTAGGATCCCCCGAGCGCGAACGGAGAATGAGCATAGCTTCTGCCGCTTGCGGGGCTTCGTCCGCTTTCGGGTACTCAGAGAGAAGGCGTTCATAAGCCGTGAGGGCACCCTGCGTGTTGCCGAGAGCTTCGGCGACGGAGCCTTCGAGCAGGAGGTGCGCGGGAGTCTTGGGGGCGCGAGTGGACGTCGACGCCACGGAGAGCCAGAGCTGCGCGTCCTCGGGTCGCCCGGCACGCAAGGCGGCGAAGGCAACGGGCAGGAGGAGTTTTTGTTTGGCGAGGGTGGGCGCGCCGATCACTTGGGCGCAGGAAAGAACCGTGGCGTAATCTTTATTCTTATAGGCGGCAGCGAGCGCGGGGAGAGCAATGTCGCGCTTGCGCGCTTCGTCGGATTCCGCCTTGAGGAGCTCCTGATACGCCGTGCGAGCTTCGGCGTAACGCCCCTCCTTAACGGCAAGGGCAGCGAGTGCCAGCTGCGCGTGCTGAGCGTAACGCCCGCCCTGCCTTGCGAGGAGGGTGTAAACCTTGACGGCGTCTTGCGTGCGCCCGAGCTGTTCGTAGCATTGCGCTTGTTGCAACTTGGCGGTAGCGGTCAAGTCCGCCGAAAGCCCCTTCGCGACGAGTGCGCTCTCGATAAGGATGCGCGCTTGCTCGGGTTCGCCCTTCTCCAGGAAGAGAGCCGAAAGGCGCAACTTCGCCGCCGCGCCGAGATCGCCCTCGCCCTGGGAGGAGACTTCGCTCCAAGCCTTCCGAGCGTCGTCCTCGCGCCCGAGCTTGTCGTAGCACTCGGCGAGACGGAAGGTGATCTCCGCCCAGCGGGTCTTATCGGTTACCGGGGTGGACTTCCGGAGAGCTTCGTATTCCGTCAGTGCCTGCGTGAACATCTGCCGGCGCATCAGCCCCTCGGCGAAGAGTAAACGGTCTTCAAGGCGTTCTGCCACGAGCACCGAGCCACACATCGCAACCAGCCACAATATAAGAAGTCTGCGCATTTCATCAGTTTATCAAACCGCGAAGGGCGAAATGTGCGCTCACGGCTCGGGGAAGGGCGCGTGCGGAAGGAGGCGAGCTTGCAACGAAGCGCACCGAAAGGGTACACTTACAGGAAAGCAGGATGCGTTGCGAAAAGGGATAGACAGATGCGGATTGTGCAGATATTGCCGGCTTTGGACGATGGTGGCGTAGAGCGCGGGACGGTTGACTCGAGCGTGCGCTACGTCCAAGCCGGGCATGAGAGCTGGGTGATCTCCGCGGGCGGGAAGCGCGTGCAGGACATTCTTCGCGGAGGGGGCAAGCACGTTCAGCTCCCCGTCAAGAGCAAGAACCCGCTTTCGGTGCCCTGGCGCGTGCACCTTCTGCGTCAAGCCCTGCGCCGGATACGCCCGGACATCATCCACTACCGGAGCAGAGTGCCGGGTTGGCTGACGCGCTGGGCGAATGCGTCGGCGGACTTGCGCATCCCGACGGTTTCGACGTTGCACGGGCTTAACCACCCCGGCTGGTACAGTAGGATTATGGTGCGTGCCGATCGCGTGGTGTGCGTGTCGACGGCTGGGCGCGCGTTCGTCCGCCAACACTATCCGGAGGTGCCGGAGTCGCGCCTTGTGGTGATTCCGCGAGGCGTGGACTTGGAGCGGTTCGACCCTGCGCATCTGGATGCGGAGTGGACGGCGAACTTCCGCGAGCGGTTCGGACTTGAGGGGAAATTCGTTGCCACGGCAGTCGGGCGCATATCCGCGTTAAAGGGATTGGACGTTCTACTCAGAGCCGTCGCCGAGGCGCGGAAGGAGATCCCGGAGATTGTCGCGCTGATCGTCGGAGCCCCGCAGGAAGGGCAAGAACGCGTCTTTGCCGACCTGCAACAGCTCGTCGGGGAGCTGGGGATCGAGGCGAACGTTCGCTTCGCGGGAAGCCAACGGCAGATTCCCGAGATTGACGCCTTGGCGGATGTGGTGTGCTCGTGTAACGTGAAGAAGCCCGAGAGCTTCGGGCGGACGGTTGCGGAAGCTTTGGCGATGGATACGCCCGTTATTGCTGCGGCGCACGGGGGCGTGCTGGACATCGTTCGCGAAGGGGTCGACGGCTTCCTCGTTCCTCCGGGGGATAGCCACGCGCTCGCGCAAGCTCTCATTCAGATTCGGCGCACGCCCCTGCGCAATCTGCGCCAACATATCGCCGAGAACTTTACGGCAGACCGCATGGTTGCCGACACCCTCTCGCTTTATAACTCACTTCTTCAACGCTGAGTCCGCTTCCTTGCCCTCGCGGAAGCGGGCGCGGAGATTCGAGAGAAGCGTCTTGTCGAGGCGTTGCGCCACGGTGTCTGCGCCGGCGCAATTTTCAAAGGCAACCATGGGGTCGGGCACGACGACCGCTCGCAACCCCACGCGCACCGCGGAGCGGACGCTTACCCCGCAGGCGAAAAGCCCCAGGCAGCTCCGCGTCGGCACGCCGAGGCTTACGATCGCCGCTTGCAACGTCTCCGGGTTCAGTCCGACCGCGAGCGGGAGCGGGTCGAAGACGGGGATGACTTCGCCCTTCACGCCCTCGCAAATCTCCCGAACCACATCCGGACGCAGGCGCGTAATCACCGCGATGCGGATCCCGGCGCGTCCGAGAGGTTTGAGCATGGCGCGGATCTCCGGGAGCACACCCTGCGCGTACTGCTGGAGCACGGCGGTGTAGGTGGCGGCGAGCCGTCGCTCCACGTGCGCTTCGTCAATGCCCTGAGGCAGAAGCTCGGTTAGGGCTTCGGTGAAGGGCTTACCGTAAACCTTGCGGACGAAACGGAAGGGATCGTTGTCCGGCACGCCATACTTCTCCAACCGCCCGGCGAGCGTCTCCGAAGCGAGGGCAAGCCCGCCAAGCACGAGGGGATCGAATTCAACAATGAGCGCAGAGAGCATGGGGCGACCTTGCCTTACGGGGTTTCACGGTTGAAGCGCATGGAGAGCGTTTTCGAAACGCCCTTCTCGGGCATGGTAACGCCGTAGACGATGTCCGAGCCGGCGATGGTGTGCTGGTTGTGAGTGATAATCAGGAACTGCGAGTGCACGAGGAAATCCTTCAGCGCATCCACGAACCGCCCGATGTTGCTATCGTCCAACGCCGCGTCCAGCTCGTCGAGCAAGCAGAAGGGCGCGGGCTTGATCAGGAAGATAGCGAAGAGGAGCGAGACGGCGGTCATCGTGCGCTCGCCACCGGAGAGGAGCGAAATGGTTTGGGGCTTCTTGCCGGGCGGACGGGCGATAATGTCAATCCCGCACTCCAAGGGGTCTTCCGCATTCTCCAGCAACACCAACCGCGCTTCGCCCCCGTGAAACAGACGCGTGAACATCGTCTCGAAGTTGGTATTAGCGCGATTGAAGGTGTCCCGGAAGAGCGCACCGGAGGTCTCGTTGATATTCTTGATCAGGGCGAGCAATTCGTCGCGGGAGCGCGTGAGGTCGTCCGCCTGCGTCTGGTAGAACGTCCGCCTCTCCTCCAACTGCTTATACTCGTCGATCGCCAGCAGGTTCACCGGGCCAATCTGCTCGCGCTCTTCGCGCAACGTCGCCATACGCGCCTCGATCGCATCGTCCGCCGGCACCTCGCCTTCGCCCCACTCGGCGCAAGGCTCACTGGCGAGCGTTTCGGGTTGCGTGCCGTACTCCCGCGTCAATCGCTCCATGAGAGCCTGATGGCGCGTGCGGGTTTCCGCCATCGCCACCTCCGCCTTCGTCTTGGCGTCCTGCGCGTCAAGCAAGGTCTTACGGGCAGACGCCGTTTCGCTCTCCAGGTGATCGCGCAGCGCGTTCAACTCCAAACGGTCGGCCCGCGCCTTTTCGATCTTCTGCTGGAAGTCGAGCGTCTCCTGCTCCATGCCTCCGAGCGACTGCGTGATGCGGACGTTCTCCTCTTCAAGCTTGGCGACATTTCCGAAGCAACCCTTCACGCTTTCCTCGCGCTGGGTAATCGTTTGGCGCAACTCGGCAAGCCGTGCCTCCCGGTCGCGACGCTTCGAGAGCAAGCTTTCCTTCCGCTGGACGAAGCCCGCCATTCTGAACCGCGCCTCGCTCAACCGCGTTGACGCCACGTCCAGCGCGCCCTCCAGCGTGGCAAGGCGAGCCGTCGCTTCCGAGGTCTCCCGCGTGTGCGTCTCCCGAAGCTCTGCAAGCCCGGCGAGACCCTCCTGCGCCCGCTTGCGCTCGTCGTCCTCATGACCGCTCTCGGCGATCAACTCCGCCAGCTTCGCTTCCGCTTCCGCAGCGCGAGCCTCCGCGGCGGCAGCATCGCGCTCGGCAACAGCGTAGACACCCGAGGCTTGGTCGGCAAGGCGTTGCACCTTCTCCAACCGCCTTTGCGTGTCGCGCAATTTGTCGCTCATGGCGTTGAGGCGGATCTGCGCTTCCTCGATCGCCCGGTCGCCGGTGGCAAGCTCGGCATCGGCGGAGGCAATCTTCTCGGCAATGTCCTGGCAGAGCAACCGACGCGCCAAGGGGTTCGACGTCTGATCGCCCGCCGTATGCACCGCGTCTCCACTCTTCCAAAAGACGTCGCCCGCTTCCGTTACCGCCACCAGCGCACCGGCACCAAACGCCGCCTGAACCTCGCCCTGCAACGCCTCCCCTACTCCGGAAAGACGCGCCACCTTGCCCAGCAGACGCTTCACCACGCCCGCAAACGCCGGCGGGGCTTCAACCGCATCGGCAAGCGACGCATACCCGGAGGCGGAGTCCTCCCCCGCGCCCGGCGTTTCCGCCACGAGCAACTGAATCGACGCCTCCGGAGCCACCTCGGGAAGGCGTGCGAGAATCTGATGCGCCACCTCGGGCGAACGCACCACCACCGCCCGACTCCACGGCGCAAGCAACGTCTCAGCCGCTCGGCGTGCCGACTTCTCGGGCGTGAGCGCATCGGCGAGCGTGCCTAAGACGTCCCCGGGCGCAACCTGGAAGGGATTCTCCGGATCGAAGAGGCGCATCCCCGCGTTGGGCTGTTCGTCCGAGGAAGGGCGTTCAAGCAATTCGCGCTGAGCCTCTAAGGCAGCCTTCTGCCGACGCCTCTCCTCTTGTTTTTCTTTCTGCGCGGCGATTTCGTCTGCCACAAACGAGCGGTCTTCATCCAGCGTGATGAGTGCTTCGCGAGCCTCTTCCAATTCGGCGCGGTGCGCTTCGGCTTCCGCTTCGGCGGTGGCTTTGGCTTGACGGCGTTCATCCCGCGAACGGCAAGCCTCCTGCACTTGGGCATTCAACCGTTCACGTTGGACGACCCGCGCCTCGTAACCAGCTTCCGCCTTGGCGAGGGATTGTTGCCAATAGAGTTGCTGCCTGTCGCACTGAGCGAGAGCGTCGCGTGCAGTCTGGAGCGCGGTGCGCGTGCTGTCAACTTCTGCCTTCTGCGCGTCGTAAGCGTCCTGCGCCTCATCGAGGAGAGCTTGGAGGGATTCGTGCTCATCGTCGAGTGCGTCCAAATCCGGGGACGCGGAGTCATCGCTCTCCAACGCCGCAATCTGCTTCTGCGCCGTTTCGATATCGCGCTCCAACCCCGCCGCCCAATTCTGATACTCGGCAATGCGCGTTTGGTTGGTGGCAATGACTTCCTGCGCGTGCCCATGGCGGGCGGCACTGGCGGCGGACTGCTCGGAGAGCGAGGCAATGGCGTCCTCCCCAGCTTGGATGCGCGCATTCACCGAGGCGATCGCCTTTACCCCGGCTTCCGCTTCGTCCTGGATGGCAAGGACGCGGTTCGCTGCTTCGGCTGCTGCCATGCCTGCCTCGGCAATCCGCGCCTCCAATTCCCCCAACCGCTTCTTAGAGAGGAAGATGTCCAACCCGCGCAACTCCGCGCCGAGCGCCCGGGCGCGTTCTGCCTTTTCCGCCTGCCGTTGGAGGAGCGTGCTCTGACGCTTCAATTCGCGCAGGATGTCCGAGAGACGCGCCAAGTTCTCCTCGGTTTGGGAGATTTTGCGGAGGGCTTCTTTGCGGTCTGCCTTAAACTTCGTTATGCCCGCGGCTTCCTCAAAGACGGCGCGACGATCCTCCGGTTTGGAGGAGAGGATGGCGTCGATCTGCCCCTGCGCCATCACCGAATAGGAGGTGGTGCCCACGCCCGTGCCCATGAAAAGCCGTTGGATGTCCTTGAGGCGACACGGCGTCTTATTCAGGAAGTAGGCGTTTTCCCCGGAGCGATACGCCCGCCGGGAAATGGAGACTTCGTTGTACTCTGTGCCCAACGCCGCTTCGCAGTCGGCAAAGAGGAGCGTAACTTCCGCCATGCCCAAGGGCTTACGGGCGTCGGTGCCGTTGAAGATGAGATCCTGCATCTTGGAGCACCGCAACGCGCTGGGGCGTTGCTCGCCCAAAACCCAGCGAATGGCGTCCGAGACATTGCTCTTTCCGCAACCGTTGGGGCCGACAATAGCGATCATCCCCGGCTCGAAGGTGAGCCTGGTCTTGTCGGCAAAGCTCTTAAAGCCTTGGATCTCGAGAGCCTTCAGATACATAGGGGGGAATTCTACCAAATCCCGCCCCCCTCAACAGCCACCACCTCCC
>CAVDHG010000093.1:0-8278 GCA_963608725.1 Agathobacter rectalis
CCTCCCCGTCTAACTTTTTAGACGGGCTCCTCGTACTTTTTGAACCTTTTTTCTCTACTTTTGTCTACTTTTATTCCTTTCCCCGCACCTTCGCCACCTTCCAACCCGCCCCACCGCTTCCCCCTTAAACCCCATCTCTCCTCCCTATAACCCCCTCACTTCCTTAATTTTAGGCGGGCTCCTCGCACACTTTGCCCACATTTCCCCTCTTTCTGCCCACCCCCGCACCTCGTCCCGTACTCTTCGACACCCACCCACTCACCCCTTCTCCCGCACGGCTTAACCTTCCGTTCTCTATTTTTAGACGGGCTGAACGTACTTTTTGGCTCTTTTCGGGGTAAAAACCGCCCTTTTCGCTCCTTTTTTGTGGTTTTCTGCGTGGAAGTGGAGGGGGGCGAAGCGGATGCCGGCGGTTTTTGGAGTGGAGGTGGCGGGGAAGGGTTAGGGGGAGAGAGGGAGCGGGGGTTACGGTGTGGGGTGGGGGAGACGCCCGGCGGGCGTCGCTCTTGTGTGTCTGGCAGGGGAAAGAAAAGAAACCGCCTGCAACCGAGTTTCCCCTCCCTCCGCACCGCGATAGACCCAAACGCGGTGCGGAGGGAGGGGGAAGTTGGTTGTGGGGGGTGGGGAAAGGGGAGTTATGAACACGTTATCGACAACCGATGTTCATAACTCCTCCGCACCTAACACAGACGTTCACCTTCTCGCTCGCCCGTTGTCGACGAGCGATGTTTAGAAGCCCTTCGAATCAAGATTGGGGGAGGTTGGGAGAAAGGGCTTGACTTGCTGGGGGCAGATGTGGTATTTTCTTTGGACTTTCTCACGGTGGAGTGTCTCCGCGGCAGGAAGCCGTGAGGAATGCAAGGGTCCTGAAAGGGACGTTTGTGCCTACGTAGCTCAGTTGGTAGAGCACTTCCTTGGTAAGGAAGAGGTCGCCGGTTCGATCCCGTTCGTAGGCTCCATACACCTGAAACCAAACCCTTCCGTTCACAGGAGAAGAGAAAATGGCTAAAGAGAACTTTGAGCGCGGCGACAAGGTCCACGTTAACGTGGGCACCATTGGTCACGTTGACCATGGTAAGACGACGCTCACCGCTGCGATTACGCACGTTCAGGCACTCAAGGGCTTGAGCGCAGAGATTAAGTACGACGAAGTGGCGAAGGCTTCCGAGTCCGCCGGTCGTCGCGACGCGAAGAAGATCGTTACGATCGCCACCGCGCACGTTGAGTACTGCACGCCCACCCGCCACTACGCGCACGTCGACTGCCCTGGGCACGCTGACTACGTCAAGAACATGATCACCGGCGCGGCGCAGATGGATGCGGCTATCCTGCTGTGCGCGGCTGATACCGGCGTCATGCCCCAGACCCGTGAGCACGTGCTGCTCGCCCGTCAGGTCGGCGTTCCGAAAATCATCGTTTTCCTCAACAAGATCGACCTCGTGGACGACCCCGAGCTCCTCGACCTGGTTGAGATGGAAGTGACCGAGCTTCTTGAGAAGTATGGTTACGAAGGCTCGCCCATCATCCGTGGTAGCGCCTATCCTGCGACGCAGGCTCAGAGCGCGGATGACCCGGCTTGCAAGTGCATTGACGAGCTGATGAACACGCTCGACACGTACATCCCCGACCCCGTCCGCCTCGTGGACCAGGCGTTCCTCATGCCGATTGAAGACGTGTTCTCGATCGAAGGTCGTGGCACGGTGGTTACCGGTCGCGTGGAGCGTGGCACCATCAAGGTCGGCGAAGAAGTGGAAATCGTGGGTCTCAAGCCCACGCAGAAGACCACGGTTACCGGCGTTGAGATGTTCCGCAAGTTGCTCGATCAGGGTCAGGCTGGCGATAACATCGGCTGCTTGCTCCGTGGCACGAAGAAGGAAGACGTCGAGCGCGGCATGGTTCTCGCCAAGCCCGGCTCCATCACGCCTCACACCGAATTCACGGGCAACGTCTACGTCCTCACCAAGGAAGAAGGCGGCCGTCACACGCCGTTCTTCAAGGGATACCGCCCGCAGTTCTATATCCGCACGACGGACGTCACCGGCGACATCACGCTCCCCGAGGGCACCGAGATGGTTATGCCTGGCGACAACATCAGCATCACCGTTAAGCTGATCGCGCCTGTCGCGCTTGAAGAGAAGATGCGTTTCGCCATCCGCGAAGGCGGCAAGACCGTCGGCGCCGGCACGGTGGACAAGATCATCAAGTAACACACCCTCTTCCTGTGAATGGATTTGCCCCGGGGTGGACACCCCACCCCGGGGCTCCTCTCTAGGAACCAGGGTAAGAAAGGGATTTACAACCCATGCCCCGCGAACTCGCAATTTTGGCTTGCACCGAATGCAAGCGGCGGAATTACACCACCACGCGCAATAAGAAGACGCAGACCGAGCGCGTTGAGCTGAAGAAGTTCTGCCCCTTTGAACGTAAGCGCACGCTCCACCGCGAAACGAAGTAAGGCTTGCGGTTTTCCTTTGCCATAGGGTGGTAGTTCAATGGCAGAGCAGCAGTCTCCAAAACTGCCTATGGGGGTTCGACTCCCTCCCACCCTGCCATCATTCAGCCGGACGGCACGCTCATGATTCAGAAAGTCCGAAAGTTCTTCGAAGACGTCATGCTCGAGGGGAAGCGTATCTCCTGGCCTGCGCGGCGCGAGCTTGTTGATTCCACGATCGTGGTTATCGTCTTCATCGTGCTCATGGCCATCGTGATCATGATCTGCGACGAAGTTATCCGGCGGCTTCTCTCGTGGATTTTAGGTTCGCAAGCCTAACCGGATTCCAAGGACGCGCAACAATGGCAGAACTCAACAAGCAGTGGTACGTTGTCCAGACCCTCACCGGTCAGGAACAGAAGGTGCAGCGTCAGATCGTCGCCCAGGTGCGCTCCGGTGGCTTGTGCGACTACTTCGATATCCCCGAGGAATCCAAGAAAGGCGAAGTGCTCAACGACCTTAACGTCGTGGTGCCCTCCGAGCGCGTCGCCGAGATTAAAGACGGCAAGAAGCGCATTGTTACGCGCAAGCTCTGCCCCGGATATGTGATTATCCACATGGCGCTTTACGCCGATGAAGCGCACAAGCAGATTCATCAAGAGCTCTGGCAGTTCATTCAGTCCATCCCCGGCGTGATCGGGTTCCTCGGTGGCACGAGCACGAAGCCCCGCCCCATCACCGAGGAAGAAGCGGACAACCTCCTCCGGCGCGTCGTCGCAGAGGAGAACAAGAAGCCGAAGCTTAAAGTTGTTTTCCAAATCGGAGAAACCGTTCGTGTCGCCGAAGGTCCATTCATGAACTTCAACGGCACGATCGAGCAAATCGATCCCGACAGTGGTCGCCTGCAAATTTCCGTTTCGATATTCGGACGCAGCGCCCCTGTTACGCTCGAATACTGGCAAGTGGAGCGGATTACCGACCGCCCTCAAGGCGTCTAGCCTCCTTCCAGCATTCAAGCGTTGAGTTGACGGTCGTGCGTTTGCACCGGGCAAGGATCCCCGGGAGCGCGACATAAGACAAAGGACCATACCAATGGCGAAGAAAGTAACTGGGATGATCAAGCTCCAGATTCCTGCCGGAGCTGCCAATCCCGCACCGCCCGTCGGCCCGGCTCTGGGCTCGCAAGGCGTGAACATCATGGCGTTCTGCAAAGAGTTCAACGCCAAGACGCAGGACAAGAACGGCATGATCATCCCCGTGGTCATCACGGTTTATGCCGACCGCTCCTTCACCTTCATTCTGAAGAGCCCGCCCGCCTCCGCGCTCATCAAGAAGTACGCCAACCTCCCCAAGGGCTCCGGCAAGCCCAACACCGAGAAGGTCGGCAAGATCACCCGTGCGCAGATCGCCGAGATCGTCAAGATCAAGGCTGCCGATCTGAACGCCACCGACCCCGAAGCCGCCGCCCGCATGATTGAAGGCACGGCGCGCCAGATGGGCGTCGAAGTTGTTGACTGAGGAGGCGCACACCCATGGCAAAGCACAGCAAAAAGTATCAGGACGCCCTGAAAGCGGCTCCTAAGGCTGCCGTCTCCCTCGAAGAGGCTGTCGCCTTCATCAAGGCTCATCCCGGCGCGAAGTTCGACGAAACGGTTGATGTCGGCTTCCGCCTCGGCGCAGATCCCACGAAGAGCGACCAAGCTGTCCGTGGCGTTGTCCATCTTCCGCACGGCACCGGCAAGCACGTCCGCGTGGCGGTCTTCGCCGCTGGCGACATGGCAGACGCCGCCCGCGCCGCAGGCGCTGACGCCGTCGGTCTCGACGACCTCATTGAGAAGGTCAAGGGTGGCTGGGTGGACTTCGACGTGGCGATCGCCACGACCGACGCCATGAAGCAGGTGCGCACCGTCGCTCGCGTCCTCGGTCCTCGTGGCTTGATGCCTAACCCCAAGACCGGCACCGTCACCGACGATGTCACCTCCGCCGTCAAAGCAGCTCAAGCCGGTAAGGTGGACTTCCGCATGGACCGCACCGGCAACGTCTGCGTGCCCGCCGGAAAGCTCAGCTTCGAAGCCTCCAAGCTGGTGGACAACATTCGCGCAATCATCGACGCCGTGGAGCATGAACGCCCTGCCTCGACCAAGGGGCTCTTCGTGCGTACCTGCACCATCAGCCCGACCATGGGCGTGGGCGTCCGCGTCCTCGTGAAGGAGTAAGCAACCATGTCGAATCAGAAAAAACGCCCCGAGGTCGTTGCCATCTACAAGGAAGTGTCCGACTTCCTCACCGGCAAGGACTTCGCTTTCCTCCTGAACTTCGGTGGTCTCACGGTCGCTCAGCTTGCCGATCTCCGCGCCCAGCTCGCTGCGAAGAACGCCAAGATGATGGTCATTAAGAACACCTACATCGCCCGCGTCGCCTCCGAGCAGGGAATCACCTTCCCCGACGGCGTCCTCACTGGCCCCACCGCTGTAATCGCCGGCAATGGCGACGTGGCGGACGCCGCGAAGACCACCGTCGACTTCGTGAAGAAGAGCGAGAAGGCGACCATCAAGGCTGGCTTGATGGAGAAGGAGCTGATCTCTGAAGCTCAGGTTAAGACCCTCTCCGAGCTCATCTCCGTTGCTGCTCAGCGCGCTCGTTTGCTGGGCACGCTCATGGCTCCTGCCTCCAAGTTGGCTCGCACCCTCCAGGCGAAGGTCGACAAGGATGGCGGCGCTGCTCCCGCTTCTGCCGAGGCTTAAACACCCCCGGCACTTCCCCTGTGGCAGTAATGCCACGTTGTTGTAAAACCGCGCCGACGCCTTTTTCGAATAAGACTCGGCGCACCTTCCTCCCGGGGCAAGACTCCGGGCGGTTGCAAAAAGAAAGAGAAAGTCATCATGACTCAGGACGAAATCGTTGAGGCACTCTCCGGCTTGACCGTGTTGCAGATTGCCGAGCTCACCAAGGCTCTCGAAGAGAAGTGGGGCGTTTCTGCCGCCGCGCCTGTGGCTGTTGCCGCTGCCGGTGCCGCCGCTCCCGCCGCCGAAGAGAAGACCGAGTTTGACGTGATCCTCGCCGAAGCTGGCGCGAATAAGATCGCCGTCATCAAGGAAGTCCGCACCATCACCGGTTTGGGCTTGAAGGACGCCAAGGACCTCGTTGAGGGTGCTCCTAAGCCCGTCAAGCAGGGTGTTGACAAGGACGAAGCCGCCAAGATCAAGGAAGCTCTTGAGAAGGCTGGCGCGAAGGTCGAAGTCAAGTAAGACTCTGGACTTTCATCCTACTTCAAGCGTTGCCCGCCACCCGCGGGCAACGCTTTTTTTGTCCCCCCACCTCCTGCCCAACTCAAACTCGGCTCACCCTTTCTTTTTTCTTAACTTCTGCCAGACGCACACAATCCCCACCCACCTCCACCCCCGCAACCGCGTTCCCCCTCTCTCCGCACCGCGTTTCACCCGATCACGGTGCGGAGACTCCCTAAACTCGGTTCAAGGGGGTGGAAAAGGTGAATCTCTACCTTTTTGGTAAAGATAGGGAAAAAGGGGGTGGTCGAACCGAGATTGGGTCGTTCCCGGTTCGCGTTTGGGGTAAACGCGGTGCGGAGACAGGTCGAAGGCGGTTGCGGGGCGGAGTTGTTTGGAGGGGTTTTTAGAGGTATAATGGTCGGAACTCTAACGTTGTAATACCGGAAGGGATTTAGATCATGAAACTGGCGAGTACAAAAGTGGTTGCTTTTAGCGCGGTCATTGCCGTCGCGTTGGGGTTTTTCGTGGGCTGTGGCACCTGTAAGAAAGCTTGCGAGAAAGCCGATGTCGGCGTTTGCGAACCGGCGGACACGGTTGTCTACGGCAAGATTTACACCTCCAAGACAACCGGTGATTATGCCGAGGCTTTCGCCGTAAAGGGCGGGAAGTACGTCTACGTGGGGGACGAAGCCGGCGCGAAAAAGTACGTTAAGGAAGGTTACACGAAGGTCATCGACCGGCGCGGGAAGGGACTCGTTACCGCCGGCGCAACCGAGGGACACGGGCACTACGTCGTCGCAGCAACCGTGGCGTACAAGAACTTCATGATGACTGCCACCAGCGCAGAGGAAATCGTCGCCTACATGAAGAAACAAATCGAGGAGAATCCCAACGCGAAGATGTACTTCGCTTACGGCTGGACGAACTCGGCGTTGCTTCCCGTGAAGGAGACGATCGATATGCGCGCAGCCTTGGACAACCTCTGCAAAGACAAAGTTATCATCATGATGGATAACACCGGGCACAACTGCTTCATGAATTCGAAGGCGATCGAGGTCGCCGGGCTCACCCCCGAGACCACGATCAAGGGCGGCTTCCTCTCCAAGGATGCCAATGGCAGGCTCCTCGGTCTTGCCTCCGACATCGCGACGAACTACGTAGTTGCGACTGTCTTCTCCAAAGAAGAGCTCCTGACTGTTGACGACTTCTCGCACGCGGTTCGCCTTGCGGAGGATCAACTCCACTCGTATGGCTACACCAGCTACCTCGACGCCACCACCACCTACTTCGGCAACGCCGTCTACAAAGGCGTGAGCGAATATGACAAGACTACCGGGCTGACCATCAACATGGGCGCCTGCTACAAGATTGACCCCTTTAATGACGCGGAGAAAGCACTCGATGACGCCGCCGCTTTCAAGGCGAAGTATACGACCAAGCACTTCATGCCCAACGGCATCAAGCTCTTCGCGGACGGCGAGTGCGTCGAGACGATGTCGGGCTGGGTGCTTACGCCCTACAAGGATGGCACCACCGGGACGCAAGTCTGGGCAACGGATGTATTCGACAAGATCGTTAAGGGAGCCAACCAACGCGGGCTCTCGGTTCACGTTCACGCCTCGGGCGATGCTGCCGTGCAACAAGCCGTGGAAGCGTTTATTAAGGCGGAAGCCTCGGCGAAGGGGGACATCCGCAACTGCGTGGGGCACACGCGGAACGTGACCGAGCGCGTCAAGGACTTGATGGCGAAGCATCACATCTTCAGCGCGACCAACATTTGCTGGCGGATGATGATAGGCTCCGAGGAGGAGTTCGTCAACAAGAACTTCGACAAAGCTTTCTTCTTGGCTGGCTATCCCATGAAGTCGCTCCTCGACAGGGGCATCGTGATGACCTCGTCAACGGATTTCCCGGCTAACAGTGGCGGGCCGTGCGATATGCCGAGCATTATTGAAATGGCGGTGAACGGGACACTGCCCGAGGATGCGTTCCCCGGAGAAAAGAAGACCTCCTACGATAAGAGGGAGTGCATAACGGTTGAACAAGCCCTCGACGTCTTCACCATCAATGGCGCGAAACAGATGGGTCTTGCTCACGAAAGAGGATCCATCGAGGTTGGGAAGTATGCCGACTTCATCTTCCTTCCCAAAGACATAACGGCGATCCCGAAGAATCAAATCCACACCGCGCAAGTCGATACCGTCTACTTCGAGGGCAAAGAGGTCTACCGCCGGTAAGCTTTGCACTAAAGCCAACCCCACCCTCGCTCCTCTCCCCACCTCCCCCCGCAACCGGGATTGAGGTGTCTCCGCACCGCGATCGACCCAATCTCGGTGCGGACAGACCCCAAACTCGGTTCGGACACCCCCGTTTTCCCTATCTTTACCAAAACGGTAGGGATTCCCCTTTTCCACCCCTCTGAACCGAGTTTCCCCGGTCTCCGCACCGCGTTTCACCCGATCGCGGTGCGGAGACACCCCGAAGTCGGTTCAAGGGGTGGGGGAGAAGTAGGCGGAAGTGCGGGTGTGGGCGTTGGATTCGATGTTGCGGAAGAAGAAGTAGATATCGTAGATGTGGTAGACGCCTTTGCCTAGGAGCGGGATGTCGTAGGTGCCAG
>CAVDHG010000094.1:0-8263 GCA_963608725.1 Agathobacter rectalis
CCGATGATCTATGCGTATGCGGACACCAATCCGCAGTACGAGGGGTTACTCAAGGTTGGGTACACGGCAAAAGACGTTGCCAAGCGCGTTGCCCAGCAGTATCCCACCATGGCTCCGGACGGCGTTGTGCGCTATAAGATCGTTCTGCAAGAGTCGGCAGTTCGCCCGGACGGAACGACCTTTCGGGATACCGACGTTCACAAGGTGCTGAAAGCACATCGGGTTACCAAGGGAAAGAAAGGGGAGTGGTTCCGGTGCACGGTGGACGACGTCCGCGCAGCGATCCTCGCCGTCCGGAACCGCACGCTCAACGTTGAGAAGCGGACGGCGGATTTTAAGATGCGCCCGGAGCAGGAGAAAGCGGTCAAGCGGACGAAGGAGTATTACGACTCCGCCCGTGAAGACTCCCCTTCCCGGACGCCTAAATTCCTCTGGAATGCCAAGATGCGCTTCGGCAAGACCTTTACGGCGTATCAGCTCGCCAAGGCGATGGGGTTTAAGCACGTGCTGATCCTCACCTTCAAGCCCGCTGTGCAGTCGGCTTGGAGGGAGGACTTGCTCACGCACATCGACTTCGAGGGCTGGCAATTCATCTCACGAGACCCCGATAACGCACAGAACACACTCGACGCGCAGTATGAGCGGGCGGACAAGCAAAAGCCGATCGTCTGCTTTGGTTCGTTCCAAGACTTCCTCGGCGTCAACAAGGAGACCGGGGGGATTAAGGCGAAGAATGAGTGGGTACACACCACGAACTGGGATTTGGTGATCTTCGATGAGTATCACTTCGGCGCGTGGCGGGAGAGTGCCCAGAAGCTCTTCGAGCAGGACGAGGATAGTTACGAGGAAGACCTCAGCCACTATGACCGCGCCAACGCTTGCGACGAAACGTGGCTCCCGATTACGACGCGCCACTACCTCTACCTCTCCGGTACCCCCTTCCGTGCGCTGAACTCCGGAGAATTCATTGAGGGGCAGATTTATAACTGGACGTATTCCGACGAGCAACGCGCCAAAGCCGAGTGGGCGAAAGCGCACCCGAAGGCGGAGAACCCCTACGCCGCACTCCCGCAGATGGTCATGCTCGCCTATCGCATCCCCGAGAGCATCCGGTGGATTGCCAGCCAAGGGGAGTTTGATGAGTTCGACCTCAACCTCTTCTTCAAAGCCGAAGGAAAAGGGGAGAAGGCGCGCTTCGTCCATGCCGAGCACGTGCAGAAGTGGCTCGACCTTATCCGAGGCTCCTACTTGGAGGGCGCGGTCGACGAGCTGAAGTTGGGCGGATTGAAGCCCCCCATGCCCTTTGCCGACACGAGGCTTCTCAATGCGCTGAGCCACACGCTGTGGTTCCTACCCAATGTTGCCTCCTGCCACGCGATGGCGAACCTACTGAAGCAGAAGCAGAATGTCTTCTACCATGATTATCAAGTGAACGTCTGCGCGGGGGCGGAGGCGGGGATTGGCGCGGAGGCGTTGGCACCGGTGCATCGGTCAATGGGAGACCCGCTGGCGACGCGGACGATTACCCTCTCCTGCGGGAAGCTCACAACGGGCGTTACCGTCAAGCCGTGGACGGGGATACTCATGCTCCGGAACTTATCCAGCCCGGAGACCTACTTCCAAGCGGCGTTCCGGGTACAAAGCCCATGGGAGATTACCAACGACGAAGGCGAGCGCGAGATCGTCAAGCAGAAGTGCTACGTCTTTGACTTCGCGCTCGATCGCGCCCTGAAGCAGGTGGCGGATTACAGTTGCCAACTGGATGTACAGGAGCGCAACCCGGAAAAGAAGGTGGAGGAGTTCGTCAAGTTCCTGCCGGTGCTTGCCTATGAGGGAAGCACCATGCGCCCGGTGAATGCAGCCGAAATCCTCGACCTTGCGATGTTGGGCACGTCTGCCACGCTGTTGGCGAAGCGGTGGGAATCGGCATTGCTCGTCAATGTGGATAATGCGACGCTCGCCCGAGTGCTTGCCAACCCGAAAGCCATGGAAATCCTCATGCGCATCGAAGGGTTCCGCGGTTTGAACGCGGAAATCAAGATGCTTATCAACCAGTCCGAAGCCGTTAAGAAGGCAAAGCGGGAGAGCAAGGAGCTTTCCGAGAAGGAGAAGAGGGAGCTTTCGGAGGAGGAGAAGGAGTGCCGGGCGAAGCGCAAGTTGATTCAGGAGAAGCTTATTAAGTTCGCCACCCGCGTGCCGGTCTTCATGTACCTCACGGACTTTCGGGAGTATTGCTTGCGGGACGTGATCACGCAGTTAGAGCCGGAACTCTTTAAGAAGGTAACGGGGCTGGAGGTCAAGGACTTTGAGCTTTTAGTCTCGCTCAACCTCTTTAACGCCTCGCTGATGAACGACGCCGTCTACAAGTTCAAGCGATACGAGGATGCCAGCCTCTCTTATACGGGGTTGCCCACCCGCGATGAGGAGCGCGTGGGGCTTTACGACACGGTGCTCTCCAAGGAAGAGTACAACCGGCTCACCGGCAACACGTAACGCCGGAGAACCCACCCAAGGGTAACCACGGAGTGCGGGAGGTTTTTCTCCACGCTCTCCGGCGGTTTTGCATAAGTGCTTGTGTTTTCGATGGGCGATTCGCCCGGTTTTCGGGATAAGGTCTTGATAGAGTAGGGGATGTGCCGAAAAGGGGAAGAGTAGGGGGCAAAAGCGGGGGGATTTTGAACCTAAAAAGAGGGGTCTCCGCACCGCGATCGAGGTGAGTCCGGTTCACGTTTGGGGTAAACGCGGTGCGGAGACACCCGAAACTCGGTTGCGGGGGTGGGGGAGGAGGGGTGGTGCAGGAGGGGGAGGAAGTTGGTATAATGTTGGAATCGTTCTCAGGGTAGGGTGCAATTCCCGACCGGTGGTTGAAAAGCCCACGCGAGGTTACGCCGAGTGGCGAACCTCTGACACGGTGGAAGTCCGTGGCCGACGGTAGTTACAAGTCCGGATGAAAGAGAGCGGTCGCGTCCCGGAACGGGGGCAAAAGCGCGGGAGAGCGCAATGGTCGAAACGGAAACTTTCGATTCGGTAGAGGCGTGCTTGGAGGATTTGCGCGCCGGGAAGTTCGTTGTTATAACCGATGATGAGCACCGGGAGAATGAGGGCGACCTCATCCTGCCGGCAGAATGCGTTACGCCAGAGGCGATCAACTTCTGTATTCGGGAGGCGCGGGGGCTGGTCTGTGCGCCGTGCGCGGGGGAGCTCTTAGACCGGCTGGGCATTGGGTTGGCTCCGAGTGTGAACCGCGGGGATGCCTTTTCGACGGCTTTCACGTTGAGCATCGACGGCGCACCGCGCACGGGCGTTACGACGGGTATCTCCGCCGAGGATCGCGCCCGCGCCGTGCGGTTGCTGGTTGACGATGGCGCGACGCCTGCGGACTGGGTTTCGCCGGGGCACACCTTCCCGCTTCGGGCGCGTGAAGGAGGCGTCTTAGTGCGAGCGGGGCATACGGAAGCGACGGTGGACTTGGCGCGTTTGGCGGGATTCAAGCCCGCGGGGATCTGTTGCGAGATAACGCGTCCGGATGGCTCCATGGCGCGTTTGCCGGATTTGATTCCCTTTGCGCGTAAGCACGGGCTTAAGCTCTGCACGGTGGAGCGATTGATTGCCTACCGCAAGGCTCGCGAGACGTTGGTCGAGCGGATTGAGAGCGTTGACCTGCCCACGGCATACGGGCACTTCCGTCTAACGATGTTTAAGAGCTCGGCGGATGGCTTGGAGCATCTGGCACTGACGATGGGCGACCTCGCCGGCGCGGAGGCGAAGGGGCTTGCGCCACTCGTGCGCGTCCACAGCGAGTGCTTGACGGGGGACGTCTTCGGCAGTGCGCGGTGTGATTGCGGTTGGCAACTCCATTCGGCGATGGAGCGGATTGCCGAGGAGGGTTGCGGGTGCCTGCTCTACATGCGCCAAGAGGGGCGCGGGATCGGGCTGGCAAACAAGTTGCATGCGTACCGCCTTCAGGAGGAGGGGTGCGACACGGTGGAGGCGAACGTTCGGCTCGGGTTCGCGGCGGATTTGCGCGACTATGGCATCGGGGCGCAGATTCTCTCCGCGCTCGGCATCCGGCGGTTGCGCCTGCTTACGAATAACCCGAAGAAGGTGGTTGGGCTTGCCGGGCACGGACTCGAAATCGTCGAACGCGTGCCCCTGGTGGCGCACGCCGGGCCCTACAATGCACGCTATCTCGAAACCAAGAAGACCAAGATGGGGCACCTGCTTTAAGGAAAGCCCCGCGCTACGAAGAAAGGAAACGCGTTATGCGAGAGATTAATGGAGAATTATCGGCGAAGGGCGTAAAGCTCGCCATCGTGGTGAGTCGCTTCAACTCGATCTTTACCGAGCAACTGCTCAAGGGGGCGGTGGATGCGGCGTTGCGCCACGGCGCTTCGGAGAAGGACTTGACAGTGGTGCGCGTCCCGGGAGCAAGTGAGATTCCGCTTGCCGTTTCGCGCCTCGTGCGTGGCGGGAAGGTGGACGCCGTGGTGGCGTTGGGCGCGGTGATTGACGGAGCGACCGACCACGCCATGCTCATCAATAACACCGTGGCGCGGTCGCTCGGGCAGATTGCGCTCGAAAGCGGTGTGCCCGTCCTCAACGGCATCGTCTGCGCACACTCGCTCGATCAGGCGGTGGAGCGTTCCGGCTCGAAGGCTGGGAACAAGGGCTTCAGCACCGTCTGCGCCGCCATCGAGATGGTGAACGCGCTGCGTCAACTCTAGGGAGCCCCGGAAGATGGAAGCACCGGCAACAAATCGGCGCAAGGGACGCGAGTGGGCGTTGCAGATGATTGTGCAAGCCGACCTGAACCCTTTCGCGGACGTCAATCTCATCCTCGCGCACTTCTGGGAACAGCAGTGGAGTTGTAGGCAGGAGGAGGCAGGGAAGGAAGAGGAAGACCTCGACGATCTTGAGCGCACCCTCCAGCCCGGAGAGCGTCTCGCCTCGACGGGTCTGCGGGAGTTTACCGAGACGCTCGTGCGCGGCGTGTTGGGGAACTTGGAAGCCATCGACCGGAGTCTGCTCCCGCTCTGCCAGAATTGGAGCCTGGAGCGTGCCGGCGTGATCGAGCGGTGCGTCCTGCGCCTGGGCGTCTACGAGATTGGAACGCTCAAGACGCCGGCACCGGTCGCAATCAATGAAGCAGTCGAGATCGCTAAACGCTTCTCCAACGCGGAGGCGGGGGCGTTTGTTAATGGCGTGCTCGATCGGTATGCGAAGACGGCGCGGGCGTAACGCGTAGGGCATCGGGAGAAGAAAGGAGCGCGACGATATGGCTCGGATGGCAGTTGACCTCGGCGGAATGGCGATGAAGAACCCGGTTACGACCGCCTCGGGGACGTTTGGTTACGGGCAGGAGTACGCGCAGTTCTTCGACCTCGCTCGCCTGGGTGCCGTAACCGTGAAGGGGATTCGCTCGTGCCCTTGGCAGGGGAATCCGCTCCCGCGCCACAGCGAAGTGCCCGGCGGGATGATCAACGCGATCGGCTTGCAGGGCCCCGGCGTCGAGGCGTTCATCCGCGACGATATGCCCTTCCTTCAGGAGCGCAACGTTCCCGTGATCGTGAACATCTGGGGCACGTCGATTGAAGAATACGCCGAAGTCGCCTCTCGGCTGACGGGCGTTCCCGGCGTGGCAGGGCTGGAGCTGAACGTGTCGTGCCCCAACGTCAAGGAGGGCGGGGCAAGCTTCGGGACGCAGGTGGAGACCTTCACCGAAGTGGTGCGAGCCGTTCGCGCTGCGACGTCGCTCCCCATCATGCCGAAGCTCGCGCCCAACGTTCCGGACGTGCGCCCCTTCGTGCGTGCCGCGCAGGATGCGGGAGCCAACGCCATCGCGCTGATCAACACGCTCCCGGCAATGGCGGTGGATCTCGAGAAGCGTCGCCCAATCTTGGCGAACCGTACGGGCGGGCTCTCCGGCGCAGGGGTTCACCCCGTCGCGCTCAAGCTGGTCTGGGACGCAGCGCAGGTCGCGACCGTCCCCCTGCTTGCCATGGGCGGGATCTTTACGGGCAAGGACGCCCTCGACTTCATCCTCGTGGGTGCCACCGCTGTGGCGGTTGGGACGGCAACCTTTATCGACCCGTGTGCGCCGGTGCGTGTGCTCGAAGAGATGGAGCAGTGGCTCGACGCCCACGGCGTGGACGACATTAACGACTTCCGCGGTTCGCTCCAGGTGTAGGGACGCCGTGGCGACGCTGATCCCTGATACCTTCTCAAGCGGACCCGGCTCCGAACACCAGGTCTTCCTCGCCCTCCAAAGGGGACTCCCGGAGGCGTGGACGGTGTGGTGGTCGGTCGCTTACTCCGGCGTGATGGAGGGGCGAGGCGCGGAGAGCGAGATTGATTTCCTCTGCGCACACCCGCAGCACGGCGTTGTCATTATCGAAGTCAAGGGTGGCGAGATGCTCTTCCGGGACGGCAAGTGGTTCCAGAACGGTCGGCTCATGGACACTTCGCCCGTCAACCAGGTTAAGCACAACCGCTACACGATTGTCCGCGCTCTGAAGGCGCAGGGTCGCCTGACCTATCCCGTGGCGCACGCGGTGTGGTTCCCGGCTTGTGCGCGGGTGGCGTCCGAGCCTCCGGAGCTGAACGGCATCACGCTCTACGCCGAGGATCTGCTCGACCCCGAGCCTCGCCTGCTCGCGATTATCAAGGCGGATGGGCACCCGCTCTACTCTCCGGTGGACATGGCGTTCTTGCGCGACTTCCTCTCGCCCATCGTTTCCTACCGCTCGACGCTCCACCAACGGTGCACCCTCGCGAACAACGCGCTTGCCCGCCTCACGCAAGAGCAACTGCACACGCTCGACGCCTTTGAGCAGTTCCAGCGGTTGCGGGTGCGCGGGTGTGCCGGCTCTGGGAAGACCTTGCTTGCGCTCCGGCGCGCCGAACAGCTCTCGCGTGCGGGCAAGCGCGTCCTTTTCCTCTGCTACAACGTCCTTCTCGGCGAGCAACTCCACGTCCTGACGCGTCACCTGCCCGGCGTCGAGTCGGGCGCGATCTTTGACTTCCTCTGCGACCTCATGGGCAAGCACAACCCCGGAGACGACAGAACCTTCTGGGAGACTTTGGCAAGAGAAGCCCTTCCCGAGGTGCGTCGCCTTGCGGAGGAGGAGCCGTTCGACGCTGTGATTATCGACGAAGGGCAGGACTTCTCGCCAGACTTGTGGGACATCGTCCGGGCGCTGACCCCCGAGCCTTGCGGGTTGCTTATCTTCTACGACCCGGCGCAGAACGTCTTCCACCGCGACCTCACGGCAATGCCCGAGTTCCCCTGGAACGAAGCCGTCCTTACCGTGAATTGTCGCAACGCCCGAAGCGTCTGCGAGACTTTGCGCAAGTACTCCGGCGTTGAGCCTTACGTGCTTGCCGATACGCCCGCCGGCGAGAAGACCGAGCGGTATTTGGCTCCGACCCGTGCCGGGCTTCGCGAACGCCTCCGCACCATTCTCACGCGCCTTCTGGGCTATGAAGGCGTCGCGCCCAACGAAATCGCAATCCTCGGCGTCTTCCGGGAGAACCGTCTCAACCTCACGCCCGTGCTGGAGGAATACCCCGGCGTGCGCTACTTCACCTATCGGAAGTTTAAGGGACTCGAAATTCCGATTCTAATCCTCTTCGACGTGGACACCGCTTCCCCGCATTGGGACTCCGGGGCTTTCTATACTTCCATCTCCCGCGCCATCCACAAGGTAATCATCCTTGAGCGCGAGCACGTCGACAACGAGCCGAAAATAATCAAAATAAGAATCGGCTAGCCCGTCTCACTCCTCCCCTTTCTCCCCCTGCACACACCTAAAACACGCCCTGAGCGTTCGTGGCGAACGCCTAATCTTCCAAAAGTCTATACTGTTAAGGGATGGTGGGCTGTGCTGGACTCGAACCAGCGACCCCTACCGTGTGAAGGTAGTGCTCTAACCAACTGAGCTAACAGCCCTTGGAGCGGGCGAAGGGAATCGAACCCTCGTAAGAAGCATGGGAAGCTCCTATTCTGCCATTGAATTACGCCCGCAGAAAAGTGGGACAAAGCATACCAAAAACTCGGCTCTCCCGTCAATCCTCCTTTTCTCCTTTTTCCAACCCACTCCCCCACACCTCCTCACCCCCCGCAACCGCGTTCGGGGGAGACGCGAGGCGGAGCGGGGTCAAACTTGACGCAGAGACCCCCCAAACTCGGTTCAATCCCGAATCCTCCCGCAACCGAGTTTGGGGTCTCTCCGCACCGCGTTTGACCCAAACGCGAACCGGACTC
>CAVDHG010000095.1:0-8136 GCA_963608725.1 Agathobacter rectalis
GGGTGGGGTTGAACCGCGATTGGGGGGAGGGCGCACCGAGTTTGGGGTCTGTCCGGTTCGCGTTTGGGGGAGAGGTGGTTGCGGGGGGTGGGGGAGGGGGTGGGGGAAGCTTGACGCTTGCGCGGGAATCATAGTATACTCAGAACATGATGTTCCCCGAGATAGGTTCGGGGTCGCGGATGTTTTGAAAGGAAGAACAGCATGAGGAAAGACCAGTTGGGTCGTTTGCCCGCGTGGGGCTGGATGCTGTGGGTGGCGGCGGCAATGGCAGTTCCGTCCGTGGCGCGTGCAGATGAAGCGCAGGACGACGCCTTGGAGCAGGAAGTCGCCTTCATCAACGCGCTCTCAACGAATGGATACGTCGACTTCACGCCGGCAGTCATCGAAGCTGCGCAGAAGAAGTGGCCAGCTGCCAAGGGCGTCTTGGAGGCTGCAACCATCCGCGCCGAGCTTATGGGCGGAAAGCAAGAAGAAGTCGCCAAGAAGATCGCCGCACGCCCCGATCAGAACAGCCTGGATACCTGGCTCCTCAAGGCAGAACTGGCTTCGAGCTACTTCATGTACTCGAAGTTCTCGGAAGCGGATAAGATTTACGCGGAGTTCTTCCGTCGCTTCCCCAAAGTGCCGGCGGAGACGCGCAAGTCCTACATTGAGGCACTCTACCAGTACATCACGATGCTCGGGAAGATTGACCGCACCAAGGATGCGCTCCCCTACTACAAGCTCGCCATGGAGATGAGCCCCAACGAAAAGGTGCAGTTCAACTTCCGGGCGCAATACCTCCAGGCTCTCCTCGCGCAGGCTGACAAAATGTCCGCGGGTGCGGAGCGCGATAAGATCTTGAAGGAGGCGGACGAGATCGCGCAGAAGATGGTGTGGCGTCAGGACGCCTTCTTCGGGGATGCGATCAACGGCATGGCGCACGTTAAGATGCTTCGCGGAGACGTCAAGGGCGCGCAGGAAATCATTAAGGATTACCTCGACGTGCTGATGGACATCCATAAGAGCTACCGCGCCCAAGACCCGGACGGCTCGAAAGGTATCCTGCGGATGAGCCCGCTGGCGCAGTGCCGTTACCTCATCGGCTCCATGCTTTACAACGAGGCGAAGAACGAAATCGCCAAACCCAAGCCCGACGAAGAGCGCATAAAGAACCTGCTCCTCGGAGAACGCGATAAAGAGACGCGCAAGCGTAACGGGCAGGGCGCACTCAACCACCTTGTCCAGGTGTACATGAACTACCCCGAAAGCCAGTCTGCCTCGCTCGCCGGGGACATGGTCGAGGAGATTACCAAGATCATCAAAGACCGCTACAACTCGGACATGAAGATTCGCATCACGCCCGAACAGCGTGCGAAGGTGCGCCAGCAGGAATACATCGCAGCGAATGTGAAGTTCGACGGCGGGGACTGGTTGCCGGCAGCCGAGCTTTTCTCGAAGACGATTTCCAAGAACGGCTTGAGCGCGGAAGCCCTCCCGGCGATTCGCAAGATGGTCGAGTGCTACGTGCGCGCCGGAAGCAAGGGCGGGACGCTTGACGCCATGGCGAAGCTCGACGCCGAAACGATTACCGCCACGTTGGCTGAAGGCTTCTCCGGGATCGACAACCTCTACACCGCCGCCGGCGACGAGCTTAACCGCATCGCCACCTTCTACGGCGACCAAGGGCTGAAGGGGTTGCAGGAAGAGACCTATGATCTCTTCTTCCGTTACTATCCGAAGCATATGGGCGCGGTCAGTCTCCAGCTTAAGATCGCCGATGAGAAGGCGGCAGCGAAGGATGGCGACGGCGCCGAGAAGCTGTACTTGCAGGTGGCAGAAGCGGCGGCAAGCGGTGGCGAAGACAAGCGCGACATCCGCACGCGTGCCCTGAGCGAGTTGGTGCAACTCTACGCGCCCAACGGCGCGAAGCCCAGCTCGGAGCGCGAAGTGGCAACGGCGCAGGAATTCGTCGACCACTTCAAGGGCATTAAGCGCCCGGGCATCTATGCGGCGTTGGCTCAGCGTGCCCTCGCGGAAGCGTACCGTCACCGCGCAGAAGCCGCGAAGAAAGCGGCGGGGAAGGATATGACCGCAGACGTGGAGAAGCAGATCCGCGCTGATTACGCCCGCGCCACGAAGCTCTACACCGATCTGATCGCAGAGCTGAGCAAGAAGGACAATATCTACGTGGCGACGGCGTCCGAGCGTAAGACGGGAGAGACGTTGCTGGAGAGCTTGTACTACATGCGTGGCGTGTGCATGCAGCGTCTGCCCTCCACCGGAAACGCGAAGACGGACAACGCCATCAAGGCGCGTGCACGCGGTTACTTCGAGGAGTGCCTGAAGCTCTATCCGAAGGGGCAGTACGCGCCGCCTTCGCTCCTGCAGATCGGCACGTTGCAGGCTGCCGCCGGAGACATCGAAGGCTCGCGGAGCACGTTGGCGCGCCTCGGCAAGGAGTTCCCGAAGTCCGATGAGGCGAAGAACGCTATTCCGCTCCTGGCTGACTCGCTCTTCAAGATGGGAATGATGGGCGAAGCGACGAACACCTATAAGCAGATGTTCGCCAGCGGCGGCACCTACACGCCCGGGCAGTACCAGACCGCAGCCGAGAAGTTGCTGGACGCCGGGGAAGCGAAGCTCGCCATCGAGGCGTGCGACTGCATCCTGAAGGCGAAGAACGCCGGAGCGTACGCCCCGAAGGCAATGCTCCTGCGCTCCCGCGCCCTGCTCGCGGACGGTCAGGTGAAGGAGGCGTGGCAACAAGTCTCCGACTTCCTGAAGAAGTATGGCGGGACGCAGTCGGCAATTGAGGCGAACCTGCTCCTCGTGGATGTGGCAGGGGCGCAGATTCTGCAAGAGTCCACGCCGGAAGGGCGCAACAAGCTGATCTCGGATGCGAAGAAGGCAGTTACGTTTGTTACCAGCCACGAGAAGGACAATGCGCAGGTGGCAGCGCGGTTGAATCTCGCCGTGGCAGAGGTGGCGCGTAAGGCGTATGAATCCACGGCGAAGTCCAACGCGGAGAAGGACGTGGTTATCGCGGCGGTGGGCTCGGCGTTGAATGCGTACCGCACGGCAATGTTCACCGGCTCCACGCCGAAGACCGATCCGAAGGTAACGGAATACGTCCAGGCGGCGTACCTCGGCTACATCCAGCTCTCCAAGGCGCGTGCCGACCTCGCCACCGAGGCGCAAGAGAAGCAGGAGTTCCTGCGCGACATCGTGGACATTGCCTCCGAATATCAGAGCACCTTCCCCGGCGGGCTGTATCAGACCGACATCGCCAACGCCGCCGCATCCGCCAAGATCGAGCTTGGCGACTAACCCAACCCCAGCTTCACTAAGGAGAACGCCATGACTAAATCTCTCACCATAATCCTCTGCGCCTGGGTGGCGTGTGCGTGCGTTTGCCCCGCCTTCGCAGCCAAAGCGCAACCCGAGGGCACGGTCTACACCGCCAACGGGCAAAAGCGCGGAACGCTCCGTTGGCTCAACTCCGCCAAGGAGTATCGCATCTCCGACGGCAAGAGCGAAACGGTCATCAAGGCGGACGACGTCGAGCGCGTGGAGGTCGATCGCCCCGCTTCGCTCAACACCGCCATCCGCAACGTCCAAGCCAAGAAGAGCCTCTCCTCCACAATCAAGGACTTGGAGGAACTCGTCAAGGCGTACAGCCACTTGACCTACGACCTTGAGGCGGCGCGTTGGCTCGCAACGGCGTACCTCGAGCAGGGGAACAGCGCAAAGGCAGTCTCCGTCTGCGAAGGCGTCATTCGCGATAACCCCGAGGCGGCTTACAAAGGCGAGATGGCATCGGCGTACTGGGACGCGTTGATTAAGGACGGCAAGGGCACGAAGCTCAACCTGCTCCTCGAGAAGGCAATCGCCTCCGGCGACCGGGCAATGGCAGCTACGGCACTCGTCAAGCGCGGAGACGCGATCATGGCGCGGGGCTCTTCGCGGGCAAACTGCGAGGAGGCGTTGCGCGATGGCTACCTGCGCGTGATCCTGCTCTATGCCGACCCTCAGCTCGGGGCTTATGCCGAGGCTCTCTACAAGGGCGCGAAGGCGTTCGACGGTATGTCGCAAGGCTCTCGGGCAGACAAGCTCCGCGAACAGCTTAAGCGCGATTGCGCCTCCTCCCACTGGGCAACGCAACGGTAACTCTTTCACATTCACTCTTCAATAACACAAGGAAGCAAGTCATGAAGAAAATGATGATGGCGATGGCGGTCTCCGCCTTGATGTTCGGCGCAGTAACGGTCGCCGGGTCGGCGTATGCGCAGAGTGCCGAGCCGAAGGCGGGCGAGCTGGTCTCGCAAGATGGCAAGCCGGTAGATAACAAGCCGAAGGAGACGTCGTTCTTCGACGTTGTGTTCGGTTCGGGCTTCGTGGGCGTTATCCTCTGGATGGCACTCTTCGCTTCCGGCGGGTTCGCTGCGTACTTCATTATCGACGGCTACATCCTCGTCCGCCCCAAGAAGATTATGCCCCAAGCTCTTATCGACCAGGTGAAGGCGGCGATGGACCAGGGCGACGTGATGAAGGCGATCGAGATCTGCGACAACGACCCCTCGTCCATGGCGAAGATTCTCAAGGCAGGCTTCGCGCACGTCGAGGAAGGCTTTGACGTCATCGACGAAGCCATCAGCGCCGCCGGCGACCTGGAGATTGAGCACATGATGCAGCGCCTCAACTGGATCTCCATCTGCTCGGCTCTCGCGCCGATGTTGGGGCTTCTGGGCACGGTGCAGGGCATGATCCTCACCTTCGCGACGATCGCTATCACCGGCGTCGAGATTTCCTCGCTCTCCCTGACCATTTCGCAGGCGTTGTACACCACCGCCGGCGGACTCTGCGTGGCGATTCCCGCCATGACCTTCTTCTACGCCCTGCGCAACAACGCCAACCGCTTGGTGCTGCGCATGCAGGTGGTAACGTCCGACCTGATTAAGAACTTGCGCAACGTCGAGGTCGTTGAGGAGTAACACGCGCCGTGCGGGGCGTGCCGGGGCGCACTTGTCGCCACCCGGCGCGCCCGGTAACGCAGGCGCAATGGAGGCTCTCCTATGGCCAAAAAGAAAAGTAAAAGGCAGTGCGACGGTGCCGGACTGGATATGACGCCGATGATCGACGTCGTCTTCCAGTTGATCATCTTCTTCGTCGTTACCCTCAAAACTGCCGACACCGTCAACCCCGACATCGAGCTGGAGTATGGTCGGAACGGCCCGGTGCTGAAGGCAGACGAATATAAGATCCCCCCGCTCACCATCGAGGTGCGCCGGTATAAGACGGTTACGGACTTCCTACGCGCCGCCAAGAAACCCACCGGGCGCGTCATCTCCATCAATGGTGGCGTGATGAGTCTCGACCAGCTCCGCACCATCTTGCGCAACACGGTAGCCAAGCGCGGCCCCAACTTCCCGCTGCTCATCCGTGCCGACAAGGACACCCCGCACGAAGACGTCCGCGCCGTCATGAACGCCTGCAACGAAGCGGGCGTCTGGCGCGTCTCCTTCCTCGCCATGGTCAAGAACGGCGATTCCTCCAAGGAGAAGTAGGCAAAGGAGTGACTTATGGCAAAAGGTAAAAAGGTCAGTTCCGCAGACGGCGCCGGGCTGGATATGACGCCGATGATCGACGTCGTCTTCCAGCTCATCATCTTCTTCGTCGTTACCCTCAAGCAGGAAGACATCCTCTCCCACCTCGATGCAATGGCTCCCGCGCCGGACTCCAAGGCGAGCCCCCAGGAGAAGATCGAGATGGTCACCATCGATATCTACAACCCCCGGACGCAAGCCGGCGAGGGCTTCCTCTTCAATAAGATGCCCGTGCGTTACGCCCAGCTCGACGCCGAGATCCGCCGCGCCGCACGCAACAACAAAGGCTCCACCGTCCTCCTGCGTTGCACCAAGGATTCCCCACACTCCTTGCTCGTCAAAGCCCTCGACCTCTGCAACAAGCACGGCATGACCAACCTGGCAATCTTCAGTCTCTAGCCCGCATCCCGGAAAGAAGCGCACACCATGGCAGACGAATCGCACAACCCCGAAGAACTCTCCAAGGACGAACTCCTCAAACTCTTCGACGAAGAGGAGCGCTCTTACCTCACGCGAATCGCCGACATGTTTCGCGGCTTCTCCAAGCCGAAGTCGTCCCTAGAGTATAAGAAGGCGATGATCGAGCTTCAACGCTTGGGCGCGCCCCTCGCCGCCGTGGTGCTCATCCTCACCGTCTTTATCGTGATGTGCACCATCCGCATCGCCGTCGACGAAAAACCGCCAGCCGTCGAAACGCAGGTCATAGAGCCGACCCAAGCCGAGGAGCTTGAGAAGGAACCCGAGCCCCCGCCGGAGCAACCCCCGGAGCTGGACGAGCCGATGGATACTACCGACGTCGTGGTCGACATCGATGCGCCGCCCACCACCTCCTTCGAGCAGTCCCCCCAGCCCTCTCCCGTCGACGCCGTTGCCCTCACTCCCTCGCCCGTCGTCTTTAAGAGCGTCATGGGTTCCCGCGACCCGGGTCTGCGCGGAGCCAAGCTCGGCAGCTACGGCGCCCGTGGCACGGAGAAGCTTGTCTACGGCTTCCTGCGCTGGCTCAAGATGCGCCAGCAGCCCAACGGTATGTGGGGCAACAACGTCGGCGACACCTCGCTCGCGCTCCTCTGCTTCCTTGCCCATGGTGACCTCCCCGGGCAAAGCGAAGAGTTCGGCGACACCGTCCAAAAGGCAATCCAAGGTCTACTCAACGACCAAATTAAGACGCCTCAGGAGATCCGCGCCGGAAAGGGCGTCGAGAACCCCGGCAACCCCGAAGCCACCCGCCAGGACAAGGTGGGCTACTTCAAGTCTCGCTCGGCGCATAACTACGAGCACCTCCTCGCCATCTACGCCCTCTCCGAAGCTTCTGCCATGACGCGTATCCCCGCGGTGAAGACCGCCGTCGAGCTGGCCCTCCCGCACGTCATCGATGGGCAGAACGCCAGTGGCGGTTGGTACTACAACATGTACGCCGCTTGCCCGATTACCGACTCCTCCTTCGCCTCCTGGGCAGTCCAGTGCCTCAAGGCTGCCAAGCTCGCCGGCATCCACGTCTACGACGAAAAGGGGCAAGATCGCCTCGTCCCCGCGCTGAAGAAGGCTGCCCGCGGCATCAAGACCGTCGCGAACAACGATGGCTCCTTCGGCTACCTCAACAACCAGCGCAACCGCTCTCGCGGGTTGACCTCCGCCTGTACTCTCATCCTGCAGATGTTGGACGAAGCGGATACCGACCTCTGCAAGAAGTCCCTCGCCTACATGAATTCCTGGGAGCCGACCTTTAAGAAGGATCACAAGCCCGCGACGAGCAGTGCCACCGTGATGCAGGGAGCCTCCCCGCAGTACTATTGCTACTACCTCTCGCAGGTGCGCTTCAACCTCGGGGACAACTCCGAAGCGTGGCGTCGGTGGAACGAAGGGCAGAAGCGTCTCTACTCTGCCGCCGCCATCAGCATCCCTGCCGAGCAGTCCGGCTACGTCGACCACAACGGCAAACCCCAGTATGTGACCTTCTGGCCACATAGGGGCAACAAGCAGAAGTTTAAGGGAGACGCGCAGCCTATTCTGGATGTCGACCGCCTGAAGGCAATGCCCGGCACGCGCAATGGGAAGCGCAATGGTATTCCGGTGGAAGATATGGTCAACGTCGATGCAGCGAGTTTTGATTGGCATAAGTCTGCCGTGGTTGCCAACTGCTTTACTGCCCTTCAGCTGATGGTGTACTACCGCAACAGTCCTTTGGCTAAGGGTGCGCTGACGAAGATTGAAGCGGAGAAGGAGATTAAGATCGACTCCCGCGCCGACAACGCCGTCGAAATCGAAGGCCTCGACGACCTCTAACCCCCCACCCCTTTACCCATTGTTTTACCCCGCGGGGTTCCCCTAACTCCCCGCGGGGCTTTTTCTTCCTCCAACCCCAACTTCCCTCTCCCAGCCCCTGGAGGTTGTAAAAGTTGGAGCAGGGAAGGGCAAGGTACAGTTCTTTCCCAACCCCTCTATACCCCGGCGGAACCTCCCCCTTCCCCCGGGGCTTTTTTGTCCCCGTAGCCGCCTTCCCCCTCCCTCCGCACCGCGATCGGGTCAATCGCGGTGCGGACAGACCCCAAAC
>CAVDHG010000096.1:0-8130 GCA_963608725.1 Agathobacter rectalis
TTGCGGGGCAGTTTTCGCCACCCCCTCCGGCGGTTTTGCATAAGTGCTTGAGTTTTCGAAGGGCGATTCGTACCTTTTTCACGATAAGGGCTTGCCGGTGCGGGGGATGTGACGAAAAAGGGAAGAGTAGGGGGCAAAAGCGGGGGAATTTTGAACCCAAAAAGAGGGGTGTCCGCACCGCGATCGGGGTGAGGTCGGTTCGCGTTTGACCCGAACGCGGTGCGGAGACACCCGAAACGCGGTTGCGGGGTGGTGGTTGCAGGTTTGTGGTGCGGTTAGACGGGGAGGGAGGGGTCGATGTCGCGGGAGAGGGGGGAGGCGTCTGGGAGTGCGCCACCGGCGGAGGCGAGTCCGGCAATCATTGCCGCGTTATCCCCGCAATATTTCGCTTCGGCAGTCAGTAAGCGCACGCCATGCCGAGTCGTAACTTCCGTAAGCCTTTCGCGCAGACGGCGGTTGAGTGAAACGCCACCACCCAGCGCAACCGTGCGATAATTCGGCTGGCGCGTGAGCGCGATATCCACGCGTTCGGCAAGGGCGGCAACAATTGCTTCCTGATAGGAGAAGGCGATTCTCGCGATTGCCTGTTCGCCCTCTGGCGGATGCTTGTGAACGTAGGTGAGTAGGGCGGTCTTCAATCCACTAAAGCTCACGCACAGTTCGGGGATGAACCCCGCTGGGAGCGGGTGGTCGCGATTGACGTGCCCCTGCGGGAAAGCGATCGGCTTTTCTCCCGGTTGGGGAGTCCACGTCCGCGCCAAGCGGTCAATGGCAGGACCTCCCGGATAGCCGAGACCGAGCACCTTCGCGGCTTTGTCAAAGGCTTCACCTGCGGCGTCATCAATCGTTTGCCCAATCAGACGGAAGGCGTGCGGGCGCGGAGATTCTACGAAGCAGGTATGCCCGCCACTTACGGCAAGACCGAGTTGCGGATAGAGCGAGGCGGAGTCGGCTTCCTCGGTGTGCCCTAACCGAACCGACCAGAGGTGCGCGTGCATATGGTTGACGGGCAGTAACGGCTTTTTTAGAGCAAGGGCGAGTCCCTTCGCTGCCGTCCAGCCAACAAGGAGCGAGGCGGCGAGACCGGGTCCGCAGGTGGCGGCGATGGCGTCAATCTTATCCCACGGGGCAGGGGCGCCGGGGAAGGCTTCGGCAACGGCGCGCTCGATGATGCCCCGGATCTTCTCGATGTGCGAGCGGGAGGCGATTTCGGGGACAACGCCACCGTAGGGTTGGTGCAGGGGGACTTGAGAATAGATCACCGATGAGAGGACGGTGCAACCATCGGCGACCACGGCGGCGGCGGTTTCATCGCACGAGCTTTCAATACCGAGGACAGTCATCGCTTTGTTCCTCCTGCGGTTACTCCGGCAGGCGGATGACGATTGTGCGCATAGAGGGCGCGTGCAGACGCCGATCCAGCTCGACCATCGCCGGGTAGAGCCAGCGGTCAAGGAGCGCGGGCGCGGAGGCGCGTTCGAGGGTGTACGTCAGGCGCACCCAGCCGGTTACGGGTTGGACGACCTCTTGGCAAGAGAGCGTGATGCCACCGCCTCCGGGCAACGTGTAGGAGAAGGGCTCGGGCTTGGAGACGATCTCCGAACCGCGAGGCAACCAGACGTCGACCACGTTTGTCTGCTTCTGTGCTTCGCCTTGCCAGACGGGGTTCTCTCGCGTTACGCCACGCAGACCGTATGCCGAGCCTGCGATGTCCCCGATCGGGATGGAGAGGAGGCGACCTTGCTTGGTGGCGTACCCCTTGGCTTCGACGGCGAGGCGCACGCGCACCGGATAGGAGGCGGCGTCGACAATGTACTCGCTCACGGGCGTGGCTCCGGGGGCAAGGCTTTCTGCCAAGGAGGAGATAGCCCGGCGACGCAGTTCCGGCGTGATGTCGTGCTCCACCTTGCGCAACGCACCCGCGAGCAAGCCCCACGTAAAGGACTCGGGAGCGAGGACGGCATCGCCATTCGGTTGCACCACAATGCGGAGCGTCTGCTGAGTGCGTGCGCGGAGAGGTTCGGGTTGCTCATACAGGAGACGCCCGTGCGCGGACATCATGGAACGCGTGGTTACGCTGGTAGAGCCGGGTTCGTCGAACTCGTCTTCGTCGCCGACGAGTCGCCCGTCTGCCAAGCGGATGTAGGGGCGCGTCCAACGCGTCCAGCGGGGAACGTCGCGTGCGGCAATGGCGTCGCGGAAGGTGAAGGCGTTCGCGAGCGAATCATCCGAAAGGAAGACCAACTCGCCCTCGACGCCGAGCGCACGAAGGAGAGCTAAGCGCAGGAGGCAGGTGTCCATGCGGTTGGCATAGCCGTCTGCAAGGACGCGATCGGGCGCACTAAACGAACCGAAGGGTAGGGACGCCCAAGCCGGACCCAACGGGCGGATGCGGTGCGCAACGAAGGTCTGAACGGCACGCAGGCGGTCATCAAGCGTCTGCAAGGCGTTCTCCTTGTCTAGCGTTTTCGCCACGCGTGCCACTTCGTCGGAACCTTCCGCAATGACGTCTTCCGCCTTTTGGATAAGCGCAGGATAGACGCGGTACGCGGCAGCATCCCGCAGGGCAATGTGAAGCGTGGGCAGGAAGAGCTCGGGAGAGGGCGTTGCAGGCTCTGGGCGGAGCGGAGGCAGATTGCGGAAAGTCCACGTGTACGCTACGCTCGTGCCGTTGGTCACGACGGAGCGCGAGACGTCTGCATCGCCGAAATGGCGTTCGGCAATGCGCAGATCGTCAGCCTTTGCGAGGGGCACGGTAAGCGAATAGACCTGCTTGCGGATGGGATAGGTTGAGGAAAAGACCACACTCTCCGCGAAGGGGCGGGCGTCCCGCGTCTCCTTCTGGTAGTCCAAGTGCGAGACGGAGCCGACTTCAATCGCCGGCAGGGAGATCACGCGTTGCTTGAATGCCGGGTAGCGGGGCGTCAGCGCGGCACCGTCGGCATCGAGTTCGTTGATTTCCTTCTTCGTCACGCTGACCACGTCGCCCGAAGCCGAGCGCACCTCCGCGGCGTTGAGGGTGAGCGTCTGGTAGGCGGGATTGTAGGAGAGCTTGGCTTCGCCGTTGGCGCGCTTGCCTTGGAAGGTGAGGATGCGAACGTCGCGAATCGTGTGCGAGGTGATGGTGCCATCGGGCTGGAGGGTAACGGCGTTGGATTGCAGGAGCACCTCGGCGTCATTGTCCTGCCCGGCGTTCTTGACGAAGAGCGGGCGAATCTTCTCCAGGCGGTCAAGCTTCTCGGAGAACTTGCGCAGGGCGAGGTACTGCTGGGGCGTGTAGGTCTTTTGCGTGAGGGCAAGGCGACGCGTGAGCACAAGCGCGTCGAGGTCTTCGGAGCGTGAAGCGTCAAGGGCGTAGGATGCGCCTTCGCTCGTGAGGGTGGTGCCCTCCGGGAGGAGGGTGGCTTCGCCCAAACGCTTCACCCCGCGCAACGTAAGCGATTCCTGAACCGCGCAGGGGGACGAGATTTCCCAAGCGTACTTGCGCTTCGGCTGGTCGAGACCATTGAGGAGGAAGTTGACCAACCCGAAGCCCTGGCTAAGGAAGGGGAGATCAAGGAGCACGTGCCCCGCGTCGTCGGCTGTGGCGTACCCCGGCACGCGGAGGGAAAGGGAGACCGCGAGGGGCTGGGAGATGTCCTTGGGGTCTTTGGGCGTGGAGGAAAAGGAGACAAGCTCTGCACCGGGGAGTAGACTCTTGAGGATGCCGTCAAAGCGGTCGCGCACGCGGTCAGCGGAGAGCTTGACAAAGAGCGGACGGTATGCGTTGTCGTTCATGCCCCCGAAGCCGAGGGTGGCGCGGAGGGAGAGCGTGCCGGCGGCATCGATGTCACCCTCCGTTTGGATGCGCATGAGATTCTCTTCCGGGGGCGGGACGGGCGTCAAACGCAGGGTGTCACCCTCCGGACGCGCCACGAGGTAGGTGCAGTCGCTCAGATAAGCGGGCATCTGCGCACGCGCCGTGTCATCGGTCGGGTCCAAGAGCTGGTACTGCTTGGTGCCGTTGTCGATTGCCACGACGGCATGATTGAAGTACGGCACCGGCACTTCCTTGTCGCGCTTGGCACCGGCATTGATGATCACGGGGAAGGCGTCGAACCCCGCCTGACGCAACATCGCCACCAGCAACGCCCCCTTGTCCCGGCAGACGCCGTAACGATTCTCAAAGGTGAGTGCCACGTCGTGCGGTTCGAAGCCGGGAGCCTTGTCTTCGGCGATGATTCCCATGTAACGGATGCCCTGCGCTACGAACCCGAAGAGCGAAGCGATCTGCTCTTCGCGGGACTTGCCTTCCGTGAGCTCGCGCACTTTCTCGTCAATCGCAGGCGTGGTCTTGAGGTGTGGCTCGGAGAGATTCCAATACCACTTTGAGAGGTCTTCCCAGGAGGCGAAGGTGGAGACGATGACCCGTTGCAACTGCGTGGATTCGTCGGGCATATTGTCTTCCGGGAAGGACTGTGGCACGCTCCGGGCGATCCAGCGGTGGCGGGTGCGCCCATCGGCGAGCGTCTGAGTGAGCGAAGTCATCGTGCCGGGGATTTCGCCGAGCACGGCAGTTTTGCGAAGCGGGAGCGACGCCGGGGCAACAATCGTCAGAGCCGAGTAGGGCGTGGGACCGGAGAAACTCTCGAACGTCTCGAAGTCCGTGTAAGAATTAGGGATGCGCGAGCGAATGGTGCGCCGAGCCAAGATGACGTGGAGCATCTCTCCGCGGAGAAGGCGCGGGACGGTGAGCACGAGGCGTTTCGTCGTTTCGTCATAGATGTTTGCCGAGGTATTGCTGTTCGCCGTGGCGGCGCGGACATTTGCCTGCAAGTCGATCGCCTCCGTGGTGCCGTCGGCGCGGACGACCTCCGCCAACTGGAATTCCGCTTCAGAGAACCCTTCCTGATACCAGACCGGGATGTCGCGCAGTTCCTCGGCTCCCTTTTCCGTGAGAGCCTTCGACCAATACTCAATCCACATCACGTCCGAGCCGTCCGGCGCATACTCCACATAACGCGTCTGCGCGATGTCCAGCGTCTGCGCGTCCGGGGCGTCCTTCCGCTCCACGGCGGCTGCGCGCTTTAAGACGTCCGCTCGATCCAACGTCTCGGGAATCGGTGGCAACGCCCAAGCCCAAGACGCCACAAGAATAAGACTAATCGCTGAAAGAGTGCGCATACCTCTATCCTCCGAAATCGACTGTAGTCTTTCTATTATAACACGCCTATTTTCCCGCCGTGCGGGGCACCCCTCTTTGCCCGCTTGACTTTTTCGGAGAAATAATCGATACTTTTATACCGATTTGCCGACCGAACTCTTGAAAGGAGAAACCCAATGGCAACGAAGAAGTCTACACCGAAGAAGGGACCCGCCAAGCCTGCGGCTCCCGTGAAGCCCGCGGGCGACGATGCCGCGCAGATGGCAGAGCTTGATGCTCTGATGGAGCGCGTGAAGAAGGCGCAAGCCGTTTATGCCACTTACACCCAGGAGCAGGTCGACAAGATCTTCCGCGAGTGTGCGCTCGCTGCCTGCTCGCACCGTATTGCTCTGGCGAAGCTCGCCGTTGAGGAGACCGGGATGGGTGTGGTGGAGGATAAGGTGATTAAGAATCACTTCGCCTCCGAATACATCTATAACTCCTATAAGAATGTGAAGACCTGCGGTGAGCTGGAGTATGACGCCACTTACGGTATCCGCCGTCTTGCCGAGCCGATCGGCATCATCGCTGGCATCGTCCCCACCACCAACCCCACTTCGACGGCGATCTTCAAGGCACTTATCGCGCTGAAGACCCGCAACGGTATCGTTTTCAGCCCGCACCCGAGGGCGAAGCGTTCCACCTACGAAGCGGCGATGGTTATCGAGCGCGCCGCTGTGCGTGCCGGTGCTCCGGAAGGAATCGTCGGATGCATTAAGGAGCCGACGATGGCTCTCTCCGCCGCGCTCATGCATCACAAGTATACGAACCTCATTCTCGCCACCGGTGGCCCTGGCATGGTGCAGGCTGCGTACTCTTCGGGCAAGCCGGCTCTGGGCGTGGGTGCGGGCAACACCCCTGCGCTCATTGACGAGACCGCGCACTATAAGATGGCTGTCAGCTCCATCCTGATGTCCAAGACCTTCGACAACGGCATGATCTGCGCCTCCGAGCAGGCGGTGATCGTGGTCGACTCCATGTACGAGACGGTCAAGAAGGAGTTCCTCGCCCGCGGGGCTTACATCCTCTCGCCCGCCGAGCGCAAGAAAGTTTCCGCTACGATCTTCGTGGATGGCCGCCTGAACGCCAAGATCGTCGGGCAGCCCGCGTGGAAGATCGCCGAGATGGCAGGGATCCATGTCCCGCACGAAGCGAAGGTGCTCATTGGCGAGACCAAGGAGATCACGATGGGCCCCGAGGAGCCGTTCTCCCACGAGAAGCTCTCCCCCGTGCTCGCCCTCTACCGCGCCAAGAACTTCGAGGAAGGCACGCTGATGGCGAAGAAGCTCATCGAAGGTGGCGGTCTTGGGCACACCTCCGTGCTCTACACCTCCGCGGCGAATACCGACCGCATTAAGTCCTTCGGCGCGATTGTGAAGACTGGGCGCGTGCTCGTCAACATCCCCGCTTCGCAAGGTGCCATCGGCGACCTCTACAACTTCAAACTCGCCCCCTCCCTGACCCTGGGTTGCGGAAGCTGGGGTGGCAACGCGGTTTCGGAAAACATCGGAGTCAAGCACCTCATGAATATCAAGACCATCGCCGAACGGCGTGAAAACATGCTCTGGTTCAAGGTTCCGCCGAAAGTTTACTTCAAGTATGGTTGCTTGCCCTTCGCCCTGCGCGAAATCACCGACCGCAAGCGTGCCTTCTTGGTCACCGATAAGCCGCTCTTCGACCTCGGCTACACCGAGAAGGTAACCAGCGTCCTTGAGGACATGGGCTTGGAAGTGGAAATCTTCTACGAAGTCAAGCCCGACCCGGATACCGACACCATCGAGGAGGGGCTCTCGCGCATGAACTCCTTCAAGCCCGATCTCATCATTGCCCTCGGCGGTGGCTCGCCCATGGACGCGGCAAAGATGATGTGGCTTCGCTACGAGAATCCCGACGCGAAGTTCGAGGATATGGCAATGCGCTTCATGGATATCGAGAAGCGTATCTACACCTTCCCGAAGCTCGGCGCGAAGGCAATCATGGTCGCCATCCCCACCACCTCCGGCACCGGCTCTGAAGTAACGCCCTTCGCCGTGGTTACGGATTCGCGCACCCATAAGAAGTACCCCATCGCGGACTACGCCCTCACGCCCGACATGGCGATCGCCGATCCCGAGCTGGTGCTCTCCATGCCTCGCGGGCTGACCGCCGCTTCCGGTATCGACGCCCTGGTGCACGCGCTCGAAGCGATGGTCTCCGTCCTCTCCACCGAGTGGTCGAACGCCCTCTCCCTCGAAGCCGCCCGCCTGGTCTTCAAGTACCTCAAGCAGAGCTACGACAACGGCGCGAGCGACAAGAAGGCGCGTGAGAAAATGCACTACGCCTCCAACATCGCCGGTATGGCTTTCGCCAACGCCTTCCTCGGTCTGTGCCACTCCATGGCGCACAAGCTCGGCGCGAAGTACAACATCCCTCACGGCATCGCCAACGCCCTGCTGATCTGCGACATCATCCGCTACAACGCGGTTGAGAATCCCGCCAAGCAGGCAATCTTCCCGCAGTACACCTACCCCATGGCGCGCTCCCGTTACGCTCGCGTAGCCGACGTCGTTGGGCTGGCTCACGGGAAGAGCGACATCGAGAAGGTCGAAGCCTTGGTTAAGGGCATTGAGAAACTGAAGAAGGAAGTCAACATCCCCGACTCCATCCAGGCTTGGGGCGTCCCCGAGGAGGAATTCCTCCGCAACCTCGACGCTCTCTCCGAGGATGCCTTCGACGATCAGTGCACGCCCGCCAACCCGCGCTACCCGCTGATCCCCGAGATCCGCGAGATTTACCTCAAGGCGTACTACGGCCCCAAGTATAAAGCTGCTGCCGGCGCGCCCAAAATCGACTAACTTCTTACGTTAGCGAACGCACTTCCTGAGGCGGAGGGTTTAACACCCCCCGCCTCAGGTGTTTTTATCCCCCCACCTCTCCCCCCCCGCAACCGCCTTTCCCCTCCCTCCGCC